>NZ_DASRBZ010000316.1:0-12160 GCF_035653355.1 Mycobacterium sp.
CGCTGGACAGGTGGGACGACTACACCGCGGCGAAGGAGGAAATGTTCAGCGCCACCGACAGCGACATTTCTCCGTGGATCGTCGTCAAAAGCAACGACAAGAAGCGAGCCCGCATCAACGCCATGCGTCATGTCCTCGCCAAGACCGACTACGACGACAAGGACAGTGAGGTTGTGGGAGAGCCGGATCCGTTGATCGTGGGCCGCGCGTTGGCCGAGTGAGTGGCGTACCGCCGTCCCGGACTAGCGCGAAGCCGTTCCGGCAATCGATCGCGAGCTGACCTCTGCCGGGCGAAACGCCACCAGGAGCACCCCGGCGGCGAAAACCAGCGCGGTGAGCCACGGAAAGCGCCCTGCGGGGGCGAATCCCGCATAGGCGAAGAATGCCAGACCATACGCTGCCAGTGCGCTGCCCGCCAGCACGGCTGGCACCGCCCATTGATTCCTGAGCGGCGTACCGAACGCGGGGAGCGGGGCCGCGAAAAAGCTTCGCCGCCACCACATCAGCGCGAGCTCGGCCGCTGTCACGAGGCAGAGGATGAGCACCCATTCCAGTCGGGCCAGCCACCACGCCGTAGTTCCTTCCACCGGTTGGGGCAACAATCCGAATGGGTAGCCGACCAGCGTCACGATGATGACCGGCACCATGTGCCACAGGTAGAGGGCCATCACGTTGCTGTTCGCACTACGGAGCACGCGTTGCACGCGCCGGGGGCGCAACACGCGGTTGAGCAAGGGCCCTACCGCTATGGCCACCCCGGACTGCACGCAGGCGAAGGCCAGCATCGCCACCGTGGGTGGCGCCGAGTTGTCCACCTTTTGCCCGGGCACCCCGATCATGCTGACTGGATAGCGTGCCAGCCAGATGAGCAATGCCAGCGCGATCGCTGATCCCGTAGTAAGCAGCACGGCTCTGCGACCGGTTAACAGCCTTTCACGCCAAGCCATTCCGAGCTGATAGAGCATCGCCCAGCACAGCAGGTAGTTCAGCCACCCGAGGTAGGGGACATGCGCGCCGATTGAGACGGCGTCCACCACCGCGACCGCCGCCGTCAGCGATGCCGGCACCAACAGCCCCCAACGCCGTTGTGCCGCAATCGCAATGGGTGTCAACGCGACCAACAAAAGGTACACGGCGAGGAACCACAGGTGCATCCCCACCGCCCAACCTGCGTACTCCAGCGCGGCAGGCGCGACGCCGCAAATATCCACAACCGCCACCACCACCGAAACCAGCGTGACGTAAACCGCTGTCGGCCCGAGTACTCTGGCCAGTCGACGCCGAAGCCAAGCCTGCCGCGACATACCGCGGTGATGCCAATGCGTCCAAGACACCGCACTGGCGTAGCCGGCCACCAGAAAGAACACCGGGACCGCCTGGAAAAGCCATGTCAGCCATTGGGTCCAAGGCAGGTCGACAAGCGGGTTTTGCCGACCAAACCGCCCCTCGTCATAGGTCACGCATGCGGCCAGCCAGTGACCCAGCACGATCAGCAGCACGCCTGCTACCCGGTAAAAGTCGACGGCAAGGTCGCGGGCCGGTCGCGCGGTGTCGTTATCGTCCATCAGCGGGTCCCGATCGGCGGCTGTCGGTGTGGGATGAGCGGTTCGATTCAGCAAGAGACCAGTGCTTGCTTCTAGAGCTACCGGGCCCCTTGGAGTCTAAGCGCATATCAGGGTCCGAAAGCGCGTAGAGCGGGGAAGTGGTCTGCTCATGGCGATCCGCACCACATGGTCAGCGCGTCGCGCAATCCGGTAGCTGTGCCGTCTCCCACCCAGGCGACGTATCCGTCGGGCCGAATCAACACTGCAGCGGGAGCAGTGACCGCGCCGAGTACTGGAAGCTCCCAGGTGCCGACGAATTCGGCATCGATCAACTGAGCCCGGCTCGGCCATGGGCCGATATCGAACGCGTCAGGCTCACCGAAGTTGAGTAGCACCGGCCGCGCGTTGTGCAGCAAGGTGAACACCCGCGTCGGGCCGGTGTCGGTGACCACGTCAAGATCGGGCATGCGGCGCCCGAGCAGCGGATGCCCGTCACCGAGGTCGTAATGAATGTCCAGACCGGACATCATCGCGCCGAATCGTTTGCGCGGCCCGTCCATGCCGAGAAGCTCCGAGACAATCTCGCGCAAGGCCTTGGTGCGGTCGTCGTCAGGGCGGCGAAGAAGCGCCATTTGCGCCATCGCGTTGCGCAGCACGCGGGCAGCGACCGGGTGCCGTTCGGCATGGTAGGTATCGAGAAGGCTGTCCGGCGATATCCGGTTGACTACTTGCGCCAGCTTCCATCCCAGATTGACCGCATCCTGGACACCGGTGTTGAGGCCTTGTCCGCCCACCGGATGATGTACATGGGCCGCGTCGCCGGCCAGAAGGACCCGCCGGTCGCGATAGGTCGCGGCCTGCCGCGCCGCATCGGTGAACCGGGAAACCCAGGCAGGACTGTGGATTCCGTAGTCGGTTCCGTATACGGCGGTGAGCGCCTCGCTGAGATCCCGCAATGTGGGTTCGCCGCTGGACTCGATATGCTGCTCGGTCACCATGACGCGGACCAGGCCACCTTCCGATGTTGAGAGGGCGTGGACGCCGAGGGCGTCGTGGCGGATGCCCCACTCCGGCTCTTTGCCTGTCTCGAAGGCCATTTCGACCTCGGCGAGCAGGTAGCTGGTCGCCGGATCCCACCCCGGAAACTCGATGCCGGCTGCTTTACGGACTCGACTGCGGCCACCGTCGCATCCAATGAGATATTCCGCCCGCAGAACGTGGCCGTTGGATGGCTCGACGTCGACACCAGTGTCGTCCTGGGCGATACCCGTCACCTCACGACCGCGATAGATCGGCACGGCCAACTCGACGACCCAGTCCGCCAGTATGCGCTCAATCTCGTTCTGCCACAGCGCAAGCCCGTAGGGGTGCCGGGTGGGAAAGTCGCTGATGTCCAGACGAATCTGGGAGAACCCCGCGACCTGGGCGATCTGTCCCTGCGAGATGAACCGCTCCGCGATTCCGCGTTGGTCGAGAACTTCGATGGTGCGTGAATGCAGGCCCCCGGCGCGCGTGCCAATCAGGTCTTGGTTTTCGCGCCGCTCGATAATGGCAACATCGACACCTGCCAACGCCAACTCACCTGCCAACATCAGCCCTGTCGGGCCTCCGCCGGCAATCAGGACAGCATGGTCGGTTCCGACCTCGCGCGACTTGTCAGGCACAAATGTGCGGCGCACTTCGACCCCCCTCTACTGAGATTTAGCTCTGGGCAGCGATTTTGCGGCACGACCCCGGCCTTGCCGCAAGCCCCCCAGTCCGCTATATGTTGAAGGTGAGGGGAGTGTTCAGTCATAAGGACTCCGAATCGGTGAGCGCGCGTGCCCAGATGCTGATCACCGCCGCGGCCTTGGCGCGCCTCATCGAAGCTGGCACTGCGCTGACGATCCTTGATGTGCGTTGGCGGCTCGACGAACCCGATGGGCATGCGGCCTACTTGCAGGGTCATCTACCCGGGGCGGTGTATGTATCGCTGGAGGAGGAACTCAGCGATCACACGATCACCGGGCGAGGACGACATCCGCTGCCTTCCGGGCGTCGCCTCGAGGTGGCCGCACGTCGATGGGGCGTCCGCCACGATGTGCCGGTTGTCGTGTATGACGATTGGAATCGGGTCGGCTCGTCACGGGCATGGTGGGTGCTGACCGCGGCTGGGTTGGCAGATGTGCGCATTTTGGACGGCGGCCTGGCGGCGTGGCGGTCTGCCGGTGGCGCTGTCCATACTGGACCTGTCACTCCGCAGCCTGGGAATGTCACTGTGGGGCATAGTGATTTGTATGCAGGAGCCCTGCCGACGTTGACTGCGCACCAGGCAGGCTCAGGCGACGTGATTCTGCTCGATGCACGGGCACCTGAGCGATTTCGCGGCGACGTCGAGCCTGTCGACCCGGTTGCCGGTCACATTCCCAAGGCGCAGAATCTTCCGAGTACTTCCGTCCTGGCCAACGATGGAACGTTTCTGACGGATAACCTGCTGTCACAGCGGTTTTCGGAACACGGCGTCGAGCCTGGTCGTCGGCTGGGTGTCTACTGCGGATCAGGCGTCAGTGCGACCGTTACCGTCGCCGCGCTCGCCGCGGTGGGTGTTCAGGCAGCGCTGTTCCCGGGCTCATGGTCGGAGTGGATTTCCGACCCGGACCGCGCGGTAGCCCGCGGCGACGAATAGGGTCACCGCGGAAACGACTTCGCCAACCCTCTGATCGCGGCGTCTGCCGCCCGCTCGATCGCCAGCTTGGAACCTCGAGCAAGGCGGACCAGGCGGGGCACCGCGACCGGGTGGCTGATCAAGTAGCGGGCGACGGCCAAGTAGTTCACCCTGCCGTCCGGGTAGCACAGGCCGATAATTTCGGCGTTCACGCTTCCGTCGATGGCCCGGTCGCTGATCGCACGGACCACCGACCAAGGTACGCCGCGCTCGTCGCACACCTTCGCGATTGCCGCTGTCTCCATGTCAAGCGAGATGACGCCGCGCGCCCGCAGCCTGGCGTGGACCGCCGGGTCGACAAGCACCTTATCGGTCGTCCATAGCGCTCCATGGGCGTCGCCGAGGGGCAGCGGCTTCGGCCGGTACTGCGACCCGTCGGCCCCATTGACCACCCGGTCAGGCAACACCAGCGTCCCGATCGGAGTCTCGTCGTCGAGAGCACCGGTAATGCCAACGATAATCAGCCACTCGACGTCGACCGCGTCTAGCAGTCGCACGGTCGCAGCATGCGCGCGCGCCGTTCCGATTCCGCCGACCGACGCGATCACTGCGCGGCCATCAATTTCTCCGACGTAACCGAGATCGCTCTTTCGGAGCCGGAGTCGCCGTCGCAGCGGACGCAGCTCCATGGGCATTGGGCAGATGAACGCGATCACAATCCGTTGCTTAAATGGCTTGGCGGGTCTTGGGCAGCCGTGGATGTCGGCTGACCTTGGTGAGCAGTGCTGTAAGCGTCGACACCGGTTCGTCGCCGAGGCGACTGACTGTGTCAACGATCGCGTCGCGTAGATCGTCGTCGGCGTATTGCTCAGCGAGCCAATGGAATTTCTCTACCGTGCGAGACCACGTCAGTGGTCGGGTTGCTGCGCCCTCGTAGTCTATTTGCTCGCGAGTCAAGCTAGACCCGTCGCGGAGCATCACGCTGACCCGCGCAGGTGTCTTCTGAGGGTAGGCCGAGGTCATCGCCGGGCTGGGCCTTACTGCGACCCTGCGCAGCAGTTCTTGAACGTCGGCTCGTCGGATCCGCTCGGTCCGCAGTTGCTCGGGTCCGACTTGTTTATCGATGAACGCTGCTGCGAGTAGGTACTTGAGGTTGTAGTCGGCCTGCTCCTTGGTCTGCGGGGCGTCCTTCATGCCAAAGCTTCCTCCGCCGGCGATGTCGTAGGCGGTCTGAAAGGTTTCCAGTTCAATCTGCTCGATGCCGCGGTAATCGATGCGGTGTTCTTCCGCCAGCCTGAGTGCGGTTTCGATTGGCGCCTGCCCATGGATCAGCGCGCAGTACTTCTTCAAATGGGTTTCGCGGACGACTGCCAGCGTCGGGTCGTTGAGCCGAAGGTGGATGTGTTGGTCGAAGAGCAGCTCAAGCCCGTTGGGTCCCTCGACGATTCCTCGTGGGCCGGTGATGCCCCGCTGAGCCAGCGCGGTGGTGTAGACGGCACGCTGCGCGCTGATGCCGGGCGATACGCCTTTCCAGTTCGACACCGGCTCTGAGTGGACCGCCGACAGTGAGACGTTGTCAGCAACTGCGATAGCCATCGCGTTCGCGGTTTGTTCGGCGCTGAGCCGCATAAGCTTGGCGGACCCAGCAGCGACCGAAATAGCAAGCTGCAATGCATGATTTATGCCGTGCGCCATGACCGGCACGGACGCCGAGAAGCGGCACTGCACCTCGTAGGCAACCGCCAGAGCGAGCAGGAACTCGGCGCCGGTCGCACCCACGCTTTCGGCCACTGCCAGTAGCGCGCCGAAGTTGTCCGCCGGATGGCACAGCCCGCCGGGTGTCAGGTAGGTGTCCAGCTGATCGACGTATCGGACCGCGACCGAGTTGAACAACGTGGCCTGCGCGACACTGGTTTGCCCACCCCCGATCATCGATGCCGAGGGCGCCGACGCGGTGGCCTCGATCTGATCGCGTATCGCACGAAGCACATCACCATCGAGCGCGGCGATCGCGCAGGCCAGGCTGTCAAGAATGTTGCGCCGCATCAATGTTGGGACGTCGTCAGGCATGTCGGCGGGACTAGCGGCCAAGACAAACTGGGCCAGGTCGTCGACTACATATCTGTCTGCGGTCACGGGCGTGGTGTCGATACCTCATCGTAAAGCTGTCGATTCGGTCACGCGGGGAGCTCGGCAGGACAAGCATGGGTGGTGCCTCGCGAGAGACCGCGGATTCTCCATAGTTTCGTTGTCGCGCGACGCTCGAGTTGCGGGCACGACCGCGGCCATCCAGGCCGTCCACACACTGAGAAAGGCTTTAGACCCATGAAAATCACCGTGATTGGGGCTACCGGACTGATCGGCACCCAGGTGGTGGCGCTCTTGAACGATGCCGGACATCAGACCGTCGCCGCCTCGCGTCGTTCCGGCGCCGATGTGCTGACCGGCGAGGGTCTTGCGGAGGCACTCTCCGGTGCCGACGTGCTCGTCGACGTCACTAATTCGCCGTCGTTCGACGACGACCCCGTGATGGAGTTCTTCACCACGGCGACGAGGAACCTGGTCCAGGCGGCCAAGGCCGAGGGTGTAGGCCATTACGTTGCGCTGTCCATCGTGGGTTGCGACGGCCTGCCCGAAAGCGGTTACATGCGCGCCAAAGTCGTTCAGGAGCGGACCATCGCCGAGTCGGGGCTGCCGTACACGATCGTTCGCGCCACGCAGTTTCATGAGTTCGCTGAGGCGATCACGGCGTCGATTAAGGTCGCCGGCGAGGTTCGCGCACCCGATGCGCTAATCCAGCCGATCGCAGCTGCAGAGGTGGCCGCCCAGGTGGCCCGCACCGCCCAAGCCAACCCCGTCAACGGGATCGTCAATATCGGCGGCCCCGATAAGCTCCGCTTCGCCGACATGGCGCGGGCGGTGCTGGCACGCAACGACGACACCACCCCGGTCATCGTTGACCCGTCGGCCACCTACTTCGGCACACCGCTCGAGGAATCCAGCCTCGTCACCGGCGAGGCCGCGGTGTTGGGCAGCATCCGCTTCGCCGACTGGCTTTCATCCCAATGATGACAAAGTAGTGCCCTCAAACCGGCTACGGCTCGTCAGCGCGGCTGAGCATTATCGGCCGGCCAGTGCCTTCGCGGGGTCCGGCGCCGCATGCCCGCGCGCGAGGTGGTCGGCGCGCTTAAGAAGAGTGGGCAGCCGATGCAGGCCATGCATGCCGCGGATAAACTCGGCCGCCTCATGCGTGTTCATTCCGGCCGCAGTGACCAACAACGGCCGGCTGCTGTCCCCGCGCAGCAGGGGGACCGCGCTGCCTTCCGCGAAGCCGGTCTTCGCTACACCGATGACCGCCTTTCGCCCGAGCGCTTCGTGCAGTCGCGCACCAAGACCGGGTTGACCCTCTCGCAGCCAGACATGACCATCGATGACCACCACCTCAACGGGATGGTGCCGTTCCACCAAGGTGACCACCTCGAGGAGGAAGGACAGTTCTCGCTTGTAGAACGCCCCCGGTTCGTATGGGGCCGGCGTCGCCGCGGCGCGGCATACGCATTCCAGCATCGAGCTGGGGTCCGACCAGTCGGCAAAGCCCACGGCAGCCGTGACGACTACGGGCATCCCATACTGAACATCCACGGCAACGAGCATCCTGACAGCAAGACTGCTGCATCTCAACGGGATTCGCAATCCTCGCCGGACTGCGCACGAGCCCGACCTGCGTCGGGAGCAAATGCGAGCCGATGCCTTGAGGTCAGAACCGCCATCGTGTTGCGCCGCCCGGTCCGACCGTGGCCAGAGCGGTGGCGCAGCGGGGCGTCAGACGGTACACGAACCAAGGTGGCGGCCCGGCCGACGGCGCACTGAATTCGGCGGTGATCGCTCGGCCGGTGTCGTCGACGCGTGCCGGCCAGCCTTCTGCCGACCAGCGCGCCGCCATCGCTGCAACAACTGCCGGGTCGGTAACCCGCTGGCCGGTGCCTTCCATAACCAGATCGAATTCGTCAGTGGCAACGCTCAACGCGCATCGCGGATCACGCGCGAGATTCCTTGCCTTGCGCGTCTGCTCGCCGGTCTCGAACCAGAATGAGCCATCCACCCATAGAGCGCCGATGCCCGTGACGTGCGGGCTGCCATCCGAATTGATTGTCGTCAGCCAACAGGTGTGCCGGTTCGGCCCTCCGGAACCCGGCGCTTGACTGATGCCCTTGTCCAAGCGGCTCTGAACGTCCACCCAGTCCATGAGGGGCAAACTGTAGAGGTCAGCGAGGTTCTTAGCGTTCATGACATGTCCGACCGCCGGCAGCCTGAAAACTCATCGCGTTGACCGGCGTCCGTCGTGCGGGTGACTTCTGGCCCGCCGTCAATCATTTCCTGCCCGAGTCCGCTGTACTGTTCCGTTCGATCCACTGGGTAAGTGCATCCTCGAGCGCGGTCGCGACATCCATACCGGCGCCGTCCGCGGCCTGCTCGAACCGCTCGACCAAGTCCGTCGGCACGGACGCACTTAGCTTGGAGCGCGCCGGTTTTGGCTTGGGCGGACGGGCGACAGGCGCGTGCCGGGCGGCCGTGGCTTCCATCGTTTCGCGCAGTGCGGGTATCTCGTCAAGCAACCGGGCGAGATCATCGCGCTCAATACGCAGCACCTCGGCCGGCCCCATCGTCGTTACCGTCGCAGAACGCAATTTCCCACGGCGCAGCGCAGATTCCCCGATCACCTCGCCGGGCCCCAATACGGCAATGCGGTCCTCGCCGACGTACACCCCTACCTCACCGCTGAGCAGGATGTAGCATTCGTCCGACGGAGTCTGCTCATGAATCAGCGGCCATGGCTTCGACCGCGAAGTGTGATGTGCTGCTCGGACGAGACGCTCGAGTTCGTCATCAGAGAACTTGTCGAATGCGCTGAATTCACGTAGCCGACGGGCGTCTTTCCCGATTTCCTGCGCCCCTGAGTTCATATCGGGCTCCTGCTGCGCGATGAGACTCTGACATCGAGGAGCCTAACGCGCAGCGTGTTCAGCGAGTTGGGGAATCAGCCGGCGACCGATCGCTCGAGGGACTCCAGCGACGCCGCGAGATAGTCCTCGGAGAACAAGGGCATCCTGCCGACCCGGTCACGGAAATCCTGCGGTGTGGCGCTCCAGTCATAGGTCAGAGTGACGTCGGTGCGGTCCCCGTTCGGAGCCAGGTCGTAGCGCCAGGACCAACCGCCGGCAGCGTGATTGCCCGCGTCGTCGAGCACACCGGGCAGCCACCCGATGGCACGATCCTTGTCAAACACATTGACCAGGTTGTAGGTGACGTAGTCGCCACCGGCCTGGGTGAGGTACATGTTCATCGCGAAGATTTGTCCGGTGCCGGTGATCGGTGCAGTGTCAACTGCATCGCGCACCCAGTCGCTGGGCTCGGTGTTGTGATGGCGCGAGGGATCGGCCAGGACGGCGAAAATCGCTTCCGGGCTGGCGGCGATCGTGCGGGTGACAACGTAACGCTCGGTGTCGACGGTCATGCGTTGTCCCCGGGTCCGTACGCGCGGGCGATGTCCGGTGAATCCGGCCATCCGGAGTACGTCGGCCCCGACGGCCAGCCCGGAGGCGAGTCCTGCCACTCCTCCTGCCGACCCCACGGCAGGATGTCGACCAGCCCGAACGTGTAGCTGAGCTGTTCGGTGCCTCGTCCGTTCGTATGCCACGTGCGGTAAACAGTGTCGCCGTCGCGCAGAAACACGTTAACCGCGAAGCCCCCGCCGGGCGGTGCATCCATGTCGGCGCCGAACGAACTCTCCGATGACGAGTACCACTCCATCCGGTTACCGACCTTGCGCTTGTAGGCGAGTGCCTCGTCAATCGGTCCGTTGGTGACGATGACGAAGCGCGCGTCGTAGTTGGCGAGGAACTCCAGTCGGGTGAACTGCGAGGTGAACCCCGTACATCCGGAGCACTGCCAGTCCGCGCCATCTGTCCACATGTGGTGGTAGGCGATGAGCTGCGAGCGCCCGCCGAACACATCGACCAGGCGGATCGGCCCGTCGGCGCCGATCAGGGTGTAGTCGGGCAATTTAACCATCGGCAGACGGCGCCGCTGAGCGGCGATCGAATCCAGTTCGCGGGTCGCGGCCTTCTCCCGCTTGCGCAGTTCGTCGAGCGCGGCGCGCCAGGTTTGGTCGTCGACGATTGGCGGCAGGGCATTGGACATGGGATCCACCTCCGTTATCGAGTTGTCCAGTCTCATAGGTATGACTGGTGGCGTGCCCCGTATTCATCGGTGCCGCGACGCTTACTCGGACCTATCCCGCCCCTGCGTTCGCCGGCTACTACCGATGGAATTATCTACTACTACACGACTGCTGGTGACGTGCTGTTGTCCATCGGTTACGTGGAGACTGCACCGATCCCCGTCAGCGACTATTTGGCGGGCCACCCGCGGTGAAGCCTGCGGTTCAGCGGATCCCGCGCATGGCGAAGGGTACGGGCAACCGACGAAGGCGTCAGCGTCCTCGCCAGTCGGGCTTGCGCTTCTCGCGCCACGCCCGAACCCCTTCGACCGCGTCCTCGGTAGCCCCGGCCACCTTGCGCATGGTCTCACCGAAGCGGACAGACTCAATCCAGCCCATATCCGCCGTTCGCCAAGCCACCTCCTTGGTTGCCCGCTGGGCGAGGGGCGCGGCTTGGGTGAGCGTTCGGGCCCATTCGCGAGCGTCCGCCTGCAGTTCGTCGGGCTTGGCCAGCTTCCACACCAGACCGATTTCCTTCGCGCGCTCGGCGCTCATCGGCTTCCCGGTCAGCAGCAACTCCATGGCATTGGCCCAACCGACACGCTGGGGGAGCCGAATGGCCCCCACGATGGTCGGCACCCCGATCGACACCTCCGGAAAGCAGAACACCGCCTCGCTGCTGGCGATGACGAAGTCGCAGAACAGCAGACCGGTCAGCCCGTAGCCGATACACGGACCGTGCACAGCCGCGATTGTCGGCTTGAACAGCTCCATCCCGCTTTCGAACGAATTGATCGTCGGCTTTTCCCAAAAGGTGCCGCCGAAGGTGCCGACCGCCCCTTCGCTGTCATTCAGGTCCGCCCCGGCGCAGAAGACGCTGCCGTTGGCCGTCAAGATCGCGACCCAGGCGTCCTCCTCGTCGCGGAACCGGTCCCAAGCGGCGTTCAGCTCGCGGCGCAGGGCGCCGTTGATGGCGTTGCGAGCCTCCGGACGGTTAAGGGTGATGGTGGCGATGTGGTCTTCGAGGTCATAGGTGACGAGACTCATGGCTGCACCATAGTCACCGCCGATTCGCTCATCCCTCATTGAGACAGGAGTCGCGTCGACAGTTCGCACCCGCGCGGCCGCCTCAGGAGATCGGCGCGGCAGGTGCTCCTGCAGCGAAAACCATTGCTACGCAAGAGATGTCAATATCCGATATTCTGTCGGTAGAAGGGGCAATGATGGACGACACCCGAGTCGCGCTGATAACCGGAGGGACCTCCGGGCTCGGCAGGGCAGTCGCGCTCGCGCTCGCCGAGCGCGGCATGCACGTGCTCGTGCACGGTCGTGATCCGGATCGGGCTCGGGACGTGGCCGGGGAAATACAGGCAGCCGGGGGCAACGTCGACACCTATCTCGCGGATCTTGACTCGTTGCAGCAAACACGTGTCCTAGCCGAACGCGTCAGCTCCGATCACGCGGCGATCCACCTGCTGCTCAACAACGCGGGACTAGGTCCGGGCCGACCCCCCTATCGCAAGCGCAGCCTGAGCGCAGATGGCTACGAGCTACGGTTCGCAGTCAATTACCTCGCCGCCGCACTCCTGGCTCGCCGTCTGCTTCCCGGCCTCAATAGCGGTGCGCCTGCGCGGATCGTCAACGTCGCATCGGCAGGGCAAGCACCGATTGACTTCGCGGACCTGCGGATGGAACACCACTACACAGGCACGAAGGCCTACTACCGCAGCAAGTTCGCGTTAGTCGCGTTCA
>NZ_DASRBZ010000317.1:0-3465 GCF_035653355.1 Mycobacterium sp.
GACAAGCCGCCGCGCCCGTTCGAAGAGGGCGTCGGCGGGCGACCGACCCTGGTGAGCAACGTCGAAACCCTGGCCAACCTGCCGTATCTGCAACGGCACGGCTCGGCAGAGTTTCGCGCTCAGGGCACCGAAATGTCGCCGGGCACCTTTTTGCTGACGCTCAGCGGCGCGGGACGACCCCCGGGTCTCTATGAGTTGCCTTTCGGCCTGCCTTTTACAGAAGTACTCGCGCTGCACGGTGTTTCGACTGAGCAGGTGCGGGGTGTGTTGATGGGCGGCTATTTCGCCGGCTTGCTTAACCGCGTTGTGCTCGACGCCACGTTGGACTACGAGACGCTGCGGGGGCTCGGCAGCGGGCTGGGAGCCGGCGCGATCTCGCTGCTGACTGACGACTGCCCGGTGGCGGTGGCCGCGTCGGTGTTGGCGTATTTCGACCGTGAGAACGCCGGCCAGTGCGGGTCGTGTTTCAACGGCACTGCGGCGATGGCAGCCGTCGCCGGGGCGTTGCGTGACGGTGCGGCGACTACCGAGGATCTTGCCCGACTGCGGCGCTGGTCGGTGACGCTGCGTGGTCGCGGTGCGTGTGCGACTCTCGATGCCGCTACAAACATGGCGGCCAGCCTGCTGGATCAATTTCCGCACGCGGTGGAGCGCCATCTCGATAACGCTTGCCAGTCTTGCCGTCTCGGTGTATTTCGTGCCGATCGGCCTTACGAGGTAGAACCGGCATGACCGAACGCATGACGATCCGCCTGGACCGCACCATCTGCGACGGCTTCGGCATTTGCGCCAAGCATGCGCCGAAGTACTTTTCGCTCGACGACTGGGGATACGCGTCGCTGACCGGGGACGGCACCGTCGCCGACGAGGACCACGACGCAGTCATGCGGGCGCTGCTGGACTGCCCGGTGCACGCGATCATGGAGATCGGCGAGTACCGGCCCCACGACACCCGACCGCCGTCGAGCGGTCCGGAGGATGACCCCACTGCGCATCTCAAAACAGAAGAGAACGAAGCGGAGTGGGGGTTCACGCGTTGACCGGACGCCCGCTGCCTCTGCTCACACACGACAACGAATTCTTCTGGACCTCTGGCGCCGACGGGAAGTTACGTTTCCAGGAATGCGTAGACTGCCGCGCGCTGATCCATCCGCCCGCGCCGGTGTGCCGGTATTGCCGCTCGCACAACCTCGGCGTGCGCGTGGTGTCCGGTCGCGCGACGCTGGCCGGCTTCACCGTCAACCACCGGTTCAGCCTGCCCGGCTTGCCGGCGCCCTATGTGGTGGCGCAGGTGGCGATCGCTGAAGACCCACGCGTTCGCCTGACCACCAACATTATTGAGTGCGATCCCGATCAGCTGCAGCTGGGCCAGCCGGTGGAAGTGGTCTTCGAGCAGGCCGAAGACGTCTGGCTGCCGCTGTTTCGTCCCCTCGCCGGCACGGAGCCCGAAGCGTTGCCGGCCGACGAGATCGCGCCGGAGAGTTTCGGCGAATACGTACGCCCCATGCTCACCCACGAGAAGTTCGAAGACAAGGTGGCCCTCACGGGAATCGGCATGTCCGACATCGGTCGCCGGTTGATGGTCCCGCCGCTCACGCTGACCGTGCAGGCTTGTGAGGCCGCGATCGCCGATGCCGGCCTGACACTCGACGACATCGACGGCCTGTCAACGTATCCGGGCGGCGGCAATCTCGGCGGATTCGGTGAGGGCGGAGTCACCGCGCTGGAGGCTGCGCTGGGAATCCGGCCGACGTGGCACAACGGCGGCATCGAGACCTTCGGCCCGGGCGGATCGGTGATCGCCGCCATGCTCGCGGTCGCTGGCGGGCTGGCCCGGCATGTGCTGTGCTTCCGGACGCTGTGGGAGGCCACCTACAACGAGCTGATCAAGCAGGGCAAGATCGCCCCACCCGGCGGTCGAACGACAAGCTGGCTGATGCCGTTTGGCGCCACCTCGGCGGCCCACATGCTGGCACAGAACGCCCAGCGGCACATGCATCGGTACGGCACGACGAAAGAGACGCTGGGTTGGATCGCCTTGAACCAGCGCGCCAATGCCGAACTGAACCCGACGGCGATCTATCGCGAGCCGATGACGATGGAGGACTACCTCAGGGCGCGCCCGATCACTACGCCGTTTGGTCTGTACGACTGTGACGTGCCGTGTGACGGGGCTATCGCCGTCATCGTGTCCGCTGTCGACGCCGCCCGCGACCTGGCCAAGCCGCCAGTGCTGGTGGAGGCGGTCGGGACGCAGATCATCGAGCGGATCGACTGGGACCAAAGCACTTTGACCCATGAGCCGCAGGTGTTGGGCCAGTCGGCGCATCTGTGGTCGCGCACCTCGCTGACGCCGGCGGACGTCGACCTCGCCGAACTGTACGACGGGTTCACCATGAATTGCCTGTCGTGGATCGAGGCGTTGGGCTTCTGCGAAATCGGTGAGGCCAAGGACTTTCTGGGCGGCGGCAAGAACATCGCCCGCGACGGTCTGTTGCCGCTGAATACGCACGGCGGCCAGCTATCCCACGGACGCACCCATGGCATGGGTTTGCTGCACGAAGCGGTCAGCCAGCTGCGCGGGGAGGCCGGCGACCGCCAAGTTGTCGGCGCGCGCGTCGGCGTGGTCAGCAGCGGCGGCCTAACGCCCAGCGGTGTACTTCTGCTGCGGGTCGACGCGTGAGCCACTCTGATCCACGCCCTCGCGTCGTCAACGTCGACGGCGTGCCGATGTCGGGATTGGTCGCCGAGGTAGCTCAACCGAGGGCTGTGGTGATGGCCTTGCACGGCGGCGGCACCACCTCGTTGTATTTCGACTGCCCCGGCCATCCGTCGCTGTCCTTGCTGCGGCTCGGTGCCGCCTTGGGATTTACCGTGATAGCGCTGGACCGGCCCGGCTACGGCGCCTCTGGGCCGTACCCGGAGGCGATGGCCCAACCCGAGCAGCGGGTCAACCTCGGCTATGCGGCTGTCGAGCGCATTCTTGGTGAGCGGCCGCGAGGTGCCGGCCTTTTCGTGATGGCACATTCGGGCGGTTGCGAGTTGGCGCTCCGCATGGCCGCCGACGAGCGCGGCGACCAGCTGCTCGGCGTCGAACTGGCCGGCACGGGCCGCCACTATCACCCTGCGAGCCGCGAGGTGCTCAAGACAGCAACGCGCGATCACCGACCGGCGGGCCTGCGTGAGCTGTTGTGGCACCCCACGCGGCTGTATCCCCCCGACGTGCTCAGCGGGATCACGAACTCCTCGACCGCTCCCGCCTACGAGGAGGCGGTGGTGACAAGTTGGGCCCGCCAAGACTTTCCGGCGCTGGCGGCTTGCGTGCGCATCCCAATGCAGTTCAGCGTCGCCGAACACGAGCGAGTCTGGCAGTCCGATTCAGCGGCGTTGGCTGAAATCGCCGCGATGTTCTCGGCGTCGCCCCGCTTCGCCCTCAACGAACAAGTCGGAGCCGGACACAATCTC
>NZ_DASRBZ010000318.1:0-9130 GCF_035653355.1 Mycobacterium sp.
TTGGGTACCGCAGCGCATCGGCTAACGGGGCGTCGAGCTGGGGGCCGTAGGTGATTGCGCGCGGGCAGCCGACTTCCCGGATCAATTCTTCGCGCAGCGCTTCCTTCTCGGTTTCCAGCGCTTCCTGGAACTGCTCGAGGCACGCTTTACGGAAGCCCGGGCTGGTCGACCAGTCGGTTTCGTCGAACGCCCGCCGCGCGGCGTCGATCGCGCGGTGCATGTCCGCTTTTGATGCGTCGGCGACTTCCCCGAGCACCTCCTCGGTGGCCGGATTGATGTTGGTGAACGTGCCGGCCTCGCCGTCGACGAGCTTGCCGTCGATCAGCATTCGCGACTCGAAGCGAACTTTCGTTGTCTCAGCCATGGTGCTCACTCTCTTTCAGGGCGCTGCGCAGCGCGCCGGGATGTGGGAGGCCCATCGCCAGACGGGTCATCCTATGGAGAGCCTTACTGGAAAGCAGCCGATTGGCAACTAGCAACATGCGGGCGTCGATACCCACAGCGTGTCGGGCAAACGGCGCGCGCTCCTCAAGAAGCTTCGCCAACTCCCGGGCAAAGCGTTCTGGTCGGTTGGCCAGCACACGCATCGCCAACCGGCCCCGCCGGTCAATGTTGGGGTGGTGAACGGCGTACGGGCCCTCGAAGTCGCGATGGTCGGACGTGCCGGCGTCAGTGATGATGTCGGTGTCGAACGTGCCGGCCACCACGACGGTGACCCCTAACCCGAACGGCGCGACTTCGCCGGCCAAAGACTCGGCCCACCGCTCCAAGGCGCCCTTTGCGGCCGAATAGGCGGCGATCGAGGGCATGCCGCGCACGCCGCCCTGACTGGAGATCACCACTATCCGGCCCCGCCCCTCCGCTCGCATCGACGGCAACAGCGCTTTGGTTAGCGCTACCGGCCCGAACACGTGCGTCGCAAACATCCGCTCCCATAGGTCAATCGGCACTTCTTCGACCATTCCCGCTGCCGAGATTCCCGCGTTATGGACCAGTACATGCGGAGCGCCGACGGCCTCCTCGATCGCCTTGGCCGCGGCCACGACCGACGCCGAATCGGTGAGGTCGAGCTGGACCGCGATCAACCGGGCGTCGTTGGGCCCTGCGCCCGTCTCCGTCCGCAGTTTCTCCAGTCCTGGCTCCGGTGAGCGCATGGCTGCCACGACCCGCCAGCCCTGCTTATAGAGGTAGGCGGCGGACGCGAAGCCGAGGCCGCGTGAGGCGCCGGTGATCACGACGGTGCGTGGCTCACTCACGGCGGTGAGCACCGTCCCCCGTTGACCGGCGGTTGCACCTGCGGACGTCCGTGTGGTTGGCCGCTCATCCAGGTAGACCAGATTCCCACAGAGTATGGGCCGGGTTGGCCGTTCCTTTCGTAGAAGCCTTGCGGATCATAGACTTTGGCTTCGGGGTAGGGCCATGGACAGGCGACGGAGGTCGCGGCCCTGGTCCATTTGACAACGGCGAAACTCAGCCCGTAGCCGAAATATGCGACGTTGATGATGACAAGCATCACCACGAACATGCCGAGCGTCGGGCGACCGGCGAATATGCGGGCCCGCTGGGCCAGCTTCTCGGCTACCGTGCGTCCGGTGTCGTCGCGGTACAGCAGCACACCCGCGGGGATCATGACCAGCGTGACGAGCGCGGACTCATAGTACAGCGGGAATTGCCAAGGCTTACCGGGGAATACCGAAAGCCACGGGATCACTTGCGAATAGATGTACATCCCGGTGCGGACGAGCGTGATCTCCAGGAATGCATCAACGATGAAGCCGATGACGAAGATGAGTCCCGCCATACAGATCAGGGGATGGCGCCACACAAAGGAGTCGACCGGACGGCGGGCCTGAATTCGGCGCAGGATCCAGATGGCCGGGAAGTAGGGTCCTAACTGGAACATCACGTAACCGATGACGACAAAAGGCTCGACCGTTGGCGACAGCGACACCAACGGCCAGTCTTCCGGGAAGTGCCAGAGCTGCGGGTTGTAGACCGCGTACGGCGCCCAGTTCATCAGCGGGTCCTGCCAGACAATCAAAGTGGTCACGATCGCCATCAGCAACACGGGGTGACGCGGGTGGCGCCGCCAGGCCACCACGAACACCACGATGATGGCGAGCATGGTCCCGACCGTGAAGACATGCTGGAGGAAGCCGAGCCAATGGGCATAGACGAACAATGGCCGCACCGGCCGAGGGGCCCCGGTGACGTCCGGGTTGCGGATGCGGTCTGAGACCGCACCCGTTCGCGCGTAGTAGGCGATGACCGCGATCACCGCAACGGCGACGATGACCGACGCCGCGGTGATCAGTGACCGCTTTTTCCGTGCTGCGGTCCCGGTGTCAGTAGACGGCTTCAACGAGGGCTGCGTCTGCTCTGTGGTCATCGGTTATTCCTCACCGAAGCGGTCGACGAGATGGGAATTCACGCCGTCGGGATCCAGTGTTCGAGCGACAAGGTAGCCAGCACCCATCCATGCCCGGCGAGTCCATTTCCCAAACGAAACCCGGGTGCCCGGTGCGCCTGCCGCCGCGGGCACCATCTTCACCCGCTCAAGTGCCTCCTTCACCCCACGTGGACTCAATGGATGGGCGTCGGCGAAGGCATGCAGCAGCGCGGTAGCGACGTCGTGGTTCACCACCGGCACGCAATACTGTGGCCGCCGGCCGTAGGCCGCCTCGTACTGGTCCAGGAACCGCTGCCCGACAGGGTTGCCCTCGTCATACTGGTCGACGCCAGTCCATCCTAGATACGCGTTCCACAGCACCGGGTTGATCCAAGCGTTCTGGAAGGCGGTGCTGGTGAACCGGGGCGGGTCCCAGTTCAGCGCTTGCAGCGCGGGATTGATGAAGACGATGCCGAAACCGAAGCCGCAGTGCACGATAGCTTGCGCTTTGGCCTCATGGAGGCTGCGTACCGCGTCGTTGATGTCTTGTCCCGTTTGAGCGATCGGCGCCTCGGCTACGATCCGTATTCCCTTGTGGCTGCATGCTTTTTGGAGGTTCTTCAGGTAACTCTCACCGACCAGGGACTGTTCGACTAGGACTCCGACCTCGCTGTGGCCTCCCTTGGCAAGCAGGTCGGACCAAAAGATCGGTTCATCGGTCATCGATCCTTGCGGAAACGCGAAGGTCCACTCTCCCAGCCAGTCGTCGCTGCCGCATACGTTGATCGCCGGGACCCGGAAGCGTTCCTCGATCGCCTCACGTGTCGGCACGGCGTTCTCGCTGATGTGCGGGCCGAAGACGACAAGGCAGCCCTCATCGACGAGCTCACCGTAGGCGTCGATCACTGCCTTGACCGTTCCCTTTGGCAGACCCTCGACCTCCCGGTACACGATCTCCACCGGACGGTCGATAACCCCCTGCTTCAGGCCTTCGCTGAACACCAGATCGAACGGCCGGGTGAAGTCGTCACGCATCTCCTGCGGGTAACCCTCAGGCAGCAGGAAGTCGCAGAGATACCCGATTTTGATGGGCTCTGCGGTGCTCTCGTAGGACATGTCACCTCCGTCGATGCAGCAGCATCCGGCCCGCCACTTAACCTAATATTTGTTCAGACACTAGCTCCGCGTCTCTTCACCGTCAATCACTGCCCGCCGCAAAACTCACCGGTTCGACGGAGTTGCGGACCAAATATATGTTCCGTACACTACGCTGAATATATAGCCGATCGTGTGGGGTATGCCGGGCGCAGCCGCCGTCACGTTAAACACAACTCCCATGGTGGGAGGGCCATGTGAACCAACACATCTCAACCGCAGAACATGTTGGCGATGGGTCGTCGGCACCGGCTCGCGCTGGTGACGAGCGCACCTATCGACAGCGCAAACGTGGCATATACGTGCTCGCGGGCGTATGCGTCGCCTTCTTTTTGGTGGTCATCTCCGCCTGCTATATCGCGGCAGCAGCGTATGGCTACGGCACCGGCTTTGGCGACGGCAGAGAACTCCCCACGCGCATGCCGGCGCTAGGAGGTACCGGCTTCTGGGGCGACATTGGACTACTCGCGGGCGCCGTCGCTGTCGACCTGATAATTCTTCTCGTCTGGTACCTCGCGGAAAGCCGAATGGATAACCCGAGCGCGGACGATGCGGTCGCCCCCGACGACCACGATGTCGACCTGAAAGACGGCGCATCCTGGTACGCCGTGCAGGTACCCACGTTGACCAAGTTTTTGATAGTGGTTGCCATCGGTTGCGTCGTGGGCATCGTCGTCGGCGCTTCAGCGGTCTTGCCGGTGGTCGCCATCCGTTACGGATGGTTGCTATGAGCAGCATCGAGACAACTAGTGCAGGCGGGCCAGCAACCGCGCAACCCACATACCGCGCTGTTCCAGAGACCGATGGCCCGGTGGTCAAGACCGCCGACCGCTGGCTGATCACGGGCGCAGTGCTCGCCGGGAGTCTAATTCTCAGCCTGATCGGCCTGGTCGTCATCGCGATCGGATTCGTCAAAACGGCAAGGGCTAAGGCCTCTGGAGAGTTTGTCCGGCCGTTCGCAGTCACGCTGTTCGCGATGTTCGCCATGGTCGACGCCGCCGGCAACTTCGTCGGATGGTCGTTGGACCTGTGGGCCCACGGCGCGCGCATCGTGCAATGGGGCCTCACCGGTTGGGGCCGGCTGGTCGACGGCGCCTACTACCTCGACTACAACAGCCTGTGGACCGGCGGCTCCGCCGCCGCGGGAGAAAAGAGCTGGGAGGCCCTCTGCATCCTCGGCGTCTTCCCGGCCCGGTTGGTGGCCGCCTACGGCTTCCTCAAGCTGCAGCGGTGGGGATACCGGTGGATGATCATCACCAGCTGGGCCTACGTTATGGTCTGGCTCGGCTACGTCGTGAATATGGTGGTCAACTTCCCGGACCGCTTCGGGGCCAGCGTTTTCGGCGTTACCGGCTGGTGGGTGTTCGACATCTGGTACATGACGCCATTCCTGACATTGCCCTGGCTTTATGCGTTGGACAAGCGACGCTGGAGCCGGTTCTGAGCTGATCCCTCGGGCGCTGTCAGGCTTGGTGGTCGTTCAGGTACACGTCGATCATCTCGACCAGGCCGCTCGTCACGACCGAGTCGTCGCTAAGCGGTGCCGCGATGGCCGCCTGAGCGGCCTCGCCCGGAGTTAGCCCTTCCGCGACGAGTTGCCCAGCGGCGATGAGCACCCTCGTCGAGGCCACCTCGCGCAGGCCCGCCGTCTCAAGGCGACGGATGGCCTGACCCAGTCGAACGAGCTGGGCCGCCTTGTCATCGTCGATGCCTGCCTCGTGGGCGACGATTTTCTCCTCGACGTCGGGTGTCGGGAAACCGAATTCGATGGCCACCATTCGTTGGCGGGTCGAGTCTTTAAGATCCTTCAGAACGCTTTGATATCCCGGGTTATAGGACACCACCAGACAGAACTCAGGCGCCGCGTCGAGGGTTACGCCGAGCCGCTCCAGGGGAAGCTGGCGGCGATGGTCCGACAGTGGGTGAAGGACAACAGTCGTGTCCTGGCGAGCTTCCACGATTTCGTCGAGGTAGCAGATGGCTCCTTCACGTACAGCCCTCGTCAGCGGCCCGTCGACCCACTCGGTGTCACCGCCCCGCAACAGGAATCGCCCCACCAGATCGGCGGTAGTGAGGTCGTCGTGGCAGGCCACGGTGATGAGGGGCCGCTTTAGGTCATAAGCCATGGCCTCGACGAAGCGGGTCTTCCCGCACCCGGTCGGTCCCTTGAGCAGGATCGACAACCTTTGCCGGACAGCCGCTTTGAAGACCTCTTCCTCATTACCGATCGGGACATAGTACGGCCGCCGCGCATCTGCCGCGGTGACCGTTGCATCCAGCTGATCAGTCTTGTTGCGCTCGCCCACTACTTACCTGCCTGCCTTTTCGGTGTGTCAGCCGTCGACGAGCCTCCGCCGATACCAGAGCCGAACGGAATAGCGGCCCGATCAACTGGCTCAGCTGTTCGAGCCCCGGAACAGTCGCGTGTGCGGCGCTGCCGAAAACGCGCCGTAGTTCGTCGGCGTCGGTGCTGGCGCCGATGGTCAGACAAAGACAGCCGGTTCCCCGGCGGCGGGCTTCAGCAAGCGCGCGTCGAGCATCGGCTGCGCCGTATAGGCGTTCGTAGCCATGGTCGTATGCCAATCCGTCGGATAACACGACCAGTAACCGCCGAGGCGTGCCGCCTTGGCTTTCCAAGGTGGCCGCACCATGCCGGATCGCCGCACCCAGTCGTGAGTAGGCACCGGGCACGAGGCCGCCCAGACGGCGCATCACCAGCGTGTCGAGGCCGTCGTCGAAGCGTTTGACCGGCATTACGCGAACAGCGGATCGGCCCTGCGAGTGAAAACCCCAGAGCGCCACTCGATCACCCAGATCATGCAACGCCACCGTTAATGCTGCCGCCGCGGTCCGCTGTTGCTCATGGACGGTTTGACCGGCCGAGCCGGGCTCGGCGACCGAACCCGAGACGTCGAGCAGAATCAGCACGGAGAGATCGCGGCGGCGGCGAAGGCTGTCGAGATAGAACGCCTCGTCGGGCGCCGACCCGGCCATCACCTCGACGCGCGCTTCGACCGCTGCGTCGATGTCGATGTCATCGCCCTGGGCTTGCCGGTGACAACGATCGAGGCCCAGGCCGAGGCGGGCGAGCGGTCGGCGCATTCGGCATCCGTCGGCAAACACCGGCGGAATGCCGTCCGCGGCATGCGGCTCAATCTCCTGGACCGTGCACCAGTCCGGCCGGTAGCGCCGTCGATACACATCCCACTCGGGATACTTGGTGCCCCGGCCTTCATCGGGCTCGTCCACGGTTTCCGTCGATGCGGTCGAGAACACGGCGTTGCCGCCCCCCGGTGTAGCCGATCGCGTACGGTGTGTCGGCGCATCTGCCCCCGGCTGTCCTCCTTCGCCGAGTCGGCGCACCACTCCTAGCATCTTTTGCAGCAATCGCCCCAGTACGCCTCCCCCGCCGACGGGACTGGAGAAGGGGTCAACAACGTCGTCCGCGTCGCCGCTTTCTTCCTCATCGAGTTCAGGCAGCACCTTGTCAGGCTGCCGGCGCGGAACGTGCTCACCTGTGGCCCCAAGTTTCCCAGTACGGTTCTTCGCTGCCAGCAACTTCCGCGCACGGATTGCTCCGAAGACCGGCGGCGGATCAGCGATTGGCTCCCTGCTCAGCGCCACAGCCAGCGACTCCGCGGGTGAATCGCTGCGCGCGGCCACCTCGTCGTCGATGAGCGACCGCATCGACAGCGGCAACACATGATCGTTCGCCGATAGCGCACGGTGACCTTCGACGGTGAGGTAGCGTCTGGTCAGCCCCGAGTGGCGGTAAAGCCTGCGAACGACGTCGGCCTCCAGGCTTCCGCAAGTCAGCAGGGACGCCTGGACAGCCAACGCGGCCAGCTGGTCACGCATGCTGGCCTCTGCGTCGACGAATACCGTTGCGCCATCGGTCCACGTTGGCACACCGTGCTCGACCGGCGCCACTTGTAACGTCCTGCCGGAGAGCGCTGAAGCAAGCAGGCTAAGCCGCCCCACGTTGTCGGTGCTCACCCTCGTTGCTACTCACTAACCCTTCATCGGCATACGCCATCGAGTTGACCAAATATCTGTTCCACCGTAGAGTCCGGTGATAGCCGTAGTCAATCGCATGGTGGTCTACTAAGAGACGTGGATTTCTCATACCCACCAGAGGTGGAACAGTTCCGCCAGGGATTGCGAGCCTGGCTGTCCGCGAATCTGACTGACGACGTTGTGGCCGCGGGCCGGCGGAGCGGCCGCGACGATGCCGCGTTCGAGACACTGCGGGCATGGAATGCGACGATGGCCGACGCGGGCTGGGCGGCTGTTTCCTGGCCGCGGGAGTACGGCGGCCGCGGCGCGACAGTGCTCGAGCAGCTTGTGTACGCCGAGGAGACGACCCGAGCACGGGTGCCGGTCCCGCTCAACGTGATCGGGATCAACAACATCGCGCCGGCGATCATGCAGTACGGAACCGAGGAACAGAAACGCACGCTGCTTCCCCGCATGGCTCGCGCAGACGATATTTGGTGTCAGGGAATGTCGGAACCTGAGGCCGGCTCCGATCTCGCCTCCTTACGTACCCGTGCGGTGCGGGATGGCGACCATTTTGTGGTCAACGGTCAGAAGATCTGGACTTCGCTCGGGCACCGGGCCGATTGGTGTCAGTTGTACGTGCGCACAGACCCGGATGCCCCTAAGCACAAAGGGATTTCATGCCTGATCGTCGATATGGAATTACGAGGCATCCAGGCCCGGCCTCTGGTGACCCTTACCGAAGAAGCCGATTTCGCCGAGCTGTTCTTCGACGATGTGCGGGTCCCCGCCGATGCGCTGCTCGGGCCGCTGAACCAGGGCTGGCAGGTCGCCACCACCACGCTCAGCCATGAGCGTGCCGGAGCGGCTCGGCTGTATACCGGGATGCAGGTGCAGCTCGAGGATCTGGTGGCCGACCTGGCGGGCATCGAGGTCAACGGGCGGCCGGCGCTGGAAGACCCCGTGACGCTACGCCGCCTTGGAGAGCTGGCTGTGCGCATCAAATACCTGGAAGTGCTCTGCCAGCGGTCAATTTCGGCGATGCTGCACGGTGGCGACGCCTTCGGGTCTGCCAGCCTGGCCAAGACGATATGGGGCGAGCTCGGACAAGACCTTGCCGCACTAGCTTTCGACGTGCTGGGGCCATTCGTCGCCAATGGCCGTTGGGCCGACCGCCGGCTGGCCTCCCGCTCGCTCACCATTGCCGGTGGCACGACACAGATCAACAAGAACGTCACCGCGCAACGGGTCCTGGGGTTGCCGCGCCAATGAACCTCGAACTCAGCGACGAGCAGCTGGCACTCCGCGACACCGTGCGACGCTTCCTTGCCGAAAAGGCGGCGATTGCAGAACATGTACGCCCGGTGCTGCAGGATCCGACCGGCATGACCCCGGCCGTGTGGCAAGGTCTCGCTGATCTCGGAACCACAGGGCTTTTGGTGCCGCAACACTACGGCGGTGCCGGCATGACGATGGTGGAAGCCGGGATCGTCCTCGAGGAACTCGGCGCGGCCCTTTACCCCGGCCCGTGGCTGTCGACTGCGGTCGGTGCGACCCGTGCGCTAACCTGATTCGGCGCCGAGGAAG
>NZ_DASRBZ010000319.1:0-3217 GCF_035653355.1 Mycobacterium sp.
CATTCCCCACGGAGTTGTTCGACGAGAACGGCGAATACCTGTCCAAGACCGGCGGCGAGTTCGGGGTGACGACCGGCCGGCGACGGCGCTGCGGCTGGTTCGACGCGGTGATCGCCCGCTACGCCACCCGGGTCAACGGCATCACGGACTACTTCCTGACCAAACTCGACGTGCTCTCCACGCTGCAAACCGTGCCGGTGTGCGTCGGCTACCGCATCGACGGCAAAGAGACACCGGATATGCCGATGACCCAGAGTGAGCTGGCCCGAGCCGAACCGATCTACGAGGAGCTGCCCGGTTGGTGGGAGGACATCTCCGGGGCCCGTCAGTTCGACGACTTGCCGGCCAAGGCGCGCGACTACGTGCAGCGGCTGGAAGAGCTTGCCGGAGCGCCGGTTTCTTGCATCGGGGTGGGCCCGGGCCGGGACCAGACCATTGTGCGCCGCGACGTGCTGCAGGCACGCCCGTGAGCGATCGCAAGGGCGGCGAAGCCGGGTGCAGCGGGTCGCGAACCGACCAACCCGTGAGCGATCGCAAGCGCGGCGAAGCCGGGTCCAGCGGGTCGCGAACCGACCAACCCGTGAGCGATCAGCCCGACGCGCTAGACCCCGAGTACGAGCATCACGGCGGATTCCCGCGTTACGAGCCAGCCCGGCCGGGGCCGGGTTTCGCCAAGTTCGTCACCGCGATGCGGCGGCTGCAGGACCTGGCGGTGTCGACCGATCCGGACGACGAGACCTGGGACGAGGCCGCCGAGCGGGCCGAAGAGCTGGTCAAGCTGCTCGACCCGTTCCAGGCGCCGGAGGGGGTCGCTCCCGCGGGACGGGTTCCGTCGCTGCCCGGCATGGGCAGCCTGTTGATGCCGCCGTGGACGATGGCGAAGTTCGACGCCGACGGCGTCGAGATGCGCGGACAGTTCAGCCGCTACTACGTCGGCGGCAACATGGCGGTGCACGGCGGGGTGATACCGCTGGTGTTCGACTGGCTGTGCGGGATGGTGGTGCACGCCGCCGGCCGGCCGATCAGCCGGACGGCGTTCTTGAAGGTCGACTACCGCAAGGTCACGCCGATCGACACTCCACTGGCCGCCCGAGGGCGCATCGCCGAAACCGAGGGCCGCAAGGCGTTCGTCACGGGCGAACTCGTTGACGAGAACGACACCGTGCTGGCCGAGGTGCATGCGCTGATGGTGCGGCTGCTGCCCGGCCAGCCCTGACCGGCCTACACCCGAGCCCAAGCAGTCATCAATGCCGGCATCTGGACGAGCGCCTCGTTGGCGGCAACCTCGTCACGCAGGCGCGCCATGAGCGTGTCCGGATCGGCGAGTCCGTCGATGACCAAGCCGAGTTGCTGGGCCACGGGGAACAGCGAGCGCCACGTCTCGGCGACGAAGGCCATGGTGTCGGTGTCGTCGAGGGTGCCCAGCGGTGCGCTCAGCGTCAGCCGGGGTCTACCGAGCCCCGCGCGCTGGAACAACGTGTGCAGCGTCGTGCCGAAGGCCGGGTCCAGGCCCATGCCCGTGAACGCGCGGCCGATGCCGTCGCGGGCCGCCCGCCACAGCGGCAGGTCCGGCACACTGGTCGCCGCCGTGGTGTCGAATTCCGAAAACGCGATAAGGCCACCCGGACGCACCAACGCGGCAAGCTGGCGCAGTACTGCGGCCGGGTCGGGCAGATGCATGAGGATCAACCGCCCGATCACCGCGTCGACCGGCTCGTCGACGGCAAGGTCGGCGATCACCGTCTGTTCGAATCGGACACTCGACAGACCGCGCTCGTCGGCCCGGGCGCGAGCCAACTCGATGATGTCGGGAGCCGCGTCCACCCCCAGGACCGTGCCGGTGGGCCCCACCAGCTGGGCGGCGACGAACGACACGTCGCCAGGCCCGCAACCCACATCTAGCACCCGCATCCCGGTCCGCAGACCCGCCAGACGCAAGGCTTGCTCTGTGTGCTCGTCGTAGAGCCGGGCCTGAAGCAGCAGCCGCCGCACTTCGGGGTCGGCATGACCCAGCAGGTAGGTGCTGTCGCCCGGTCTGGGTGACGTGTCAGTGGGGCTGGCGGTGGTCATTGTTGCTCCTACAGATGGTTGATTGCGTGATGCAACTGACTATTGCACAGTAGGTTGCATCACGCAATAGAGCATGAAGGCGGGCTTAATTGGCGCGGTCGGCACCAGGCCCCGGACGCAGTTCGACGTCGCCCGGTCCTAGGTGGGCCCCACACTCACCACAGGTCAGGCGTGGGGTGAGTGGCCCGCCGCAGTTGCGGTGTAACACCAGCAGCGGCGGACCCTCCGGCGCCAGGTAGCGATCACCCCACACCAGCAGGGACATCAACACCGGCCACAGATCGCGGCCCTGCTCGGTGAGGTGGTATTCGTAGCGGTCCGGGCGCTGCTGGTACAGCCGGCGCTCGAGCACGCCGGCTTCTGTCAGCCGCGACAGCCGATCGCTGAGCACGTTGTGCGCGACGCCCAGCCGGGCGCGGAAGTCGTCGAACCGGCGCACACCGCGCAGCGCGTCGCGAACGATCAGCAGCGTCCACCGGTCGCCGATCAGTTCCAAACTGCGGGCGATCGAGCAGACTTGATGCTCGTACGTGCGCGGCAGCATAACGGCCATATTACTTGCATCACGAAAGTCACACCGGCCAATTGCCGCCAAGCGGGCTCATCGTCGCCTTAGCAAACGGCCCTATCCTGAGCAGCATGCAGCAGCAGGGGGTGAGTTCGTGGCCGACGATCTGACCGCTGACCATCACCAGGCGCAACCGGCTCATGGAAAACACGAGCCTGGGTCCGAGCTCGAAAAAGCAAGCGACTCAACCGATCAGCCGCCGGGCGCACCCGACGGCGGTCACCGAACCCGGGTGATGCTGCTGGGTTCCGGTGAGCTTAGCCGGGAACTGGCGATCGTATTTCAGCGGCTCGGCGCCGAGGTGATCGCGGTGGAACGCTACGCCGACGCGCCCGCACACGGGGTGGCCGACCAGTCGCTGGTGGTCAAGATGACCGACGCCGACGAGTTGGCCGCGGTAATCGGACGGCTGCAGCCCGATTTCGTGGTGACGCTGACCGACGTGATCGCCGCCGATGCATTGACCGCGGCGGGCGACACCGGGTTCAGCGAGGTGGTTCCCAGCGCCCGCAGCGTCCGGCTGTCCACCGACAGCGAGGGGTTGCGGCGGCTGGCCGCCGACGAGCTGGGGTTACCCAC
>NZ_DASRBZ010000320.1:0-3454 GCF_035653355.1 Mycobacterium sp.
GGCGGCTCGAGCTGGGCATCGGCGCGGGCTGGAACGAGGAGGAATCCGGCGCCTACGGCATCGAACTGGGCAGCATCAAGGAACGCTTCGACCGCTTCGAGGAGGCGTGCGAGGTGCTGACCAGCCTGCTCAGCCAGGAGACCACCGACTTCGACGGCAAGTTCTACCAGCTCAAGGGCGCCCGTAATGAGCCCAAGGGGCCGCAGCGGCCGCACCCGCCGATCTGCATCGGCGGCAGTGGCGAAAAACGCACCCTGCGCATCACGGCCCGCTACGCCCAGCACTGGAACTTCGTCGGTGGCCCGCCCGAGGAATTCGCCCGCAAGCGCGACGTGCTGGCCGCGCACTGCGAAGACATCGGTCGCGACCCGAAAGAGATCATGCTCTCGGCGCACCTCATGCTGGGGCCCGACCGCAATTACGGACAGGTCATCGAGAACGCGGCTGGCTTGGCGGCCGAGGGTCTGGATCTGGGGATCGTGTACATCGCACCGCCGCATGACCCGGCGGTGCTGGAGCCGCTGGCCGAGGCGATCCGGGAATCCGGGCTGTAGCGCACAGCTGGCTGTCAGCGCCCTGTGCTGCGCGCGGGGTCCGGTTCCGGGTAGGGCGCACCGAATTGCGGCACGGGGTGTGCGCCGTGTTCATGTACGGCTGCGGCGGCCCGCCGCACCGGCAGGATCAGCGGCACGAAGAGGATTTGGTCGATCAAAACCGGCGTGATGAGCCGGTTGTGCACGAACGCGAACGAGGTCTTGGTGACGGGATCGGCCCAGCCGATGGTTCCGCCCAGCCCGGCGTGGCCGAATCCCCGCAACAGGCCGGGCACCGGCGAGCCGTGATAGCCGAGGTGAAAAGACATCGGGAACAACACATTCAGATCAGGCCGTAAGCTCAGCCGACCCGCCAGGCCGCGTGCCAAGTCCGAGGACAGCAACTGCTTTCCGTCGATACATCCCTCGTTGGCAAGCGCCCCATACATTTTGGCCAGCCCCTGCGCGGTCACCACAGCGTTGACCGACGGAATCTCACTGTCCAGGAACGGGGTATCGCCCTGGATCAGCGAAGTGATGCCCGGGACATACATTGCGCCCAAGCCGCCGGCGATCGGCATCTCGGTGAGTCGCGGCGCCAAGCGGTCGAACATCGGGTTGGCGCGGGTGCTCTGAGGAAACATGATCTGGGCGGCCTGCGTTGGAGCATCGGCTGGCGGGCGCCCAAGGTGGAGCCCGTCGGTGTTGAGCGGATATGCCAGTTCGGTGCGGATCAGTTCCCGCATGCCCATGCCCGTGATCGCGCGGGCCAGCCCGGATGCCAGCCATCCGTAGGTGAAAGCGTGATACGCCGAGCGTCCGGCAAGCCGACGATCGACGGGCGCCGCGGCCACCCGCTCTTCCATCAGGCGGTGATCCAACAACTCCTCTTTGTTGACACCCTTTAAGTGCGACAGCCCAGCCCGGTGCCCCATCATGTCGCGCACGGTGATTGCGGACTTGCCGTTGGCGCCGAACTCCGGCCAGTACTGTGCGACCGGCGCGTTGTAGGACAGCAGCCCTCGGTCGACGAGCCGGTGGAGGACCGTTGAGGGTAATCCCTTGCTGGCCGAGAAGACCATCGCGCCGGTATCGGCGGTCCACGGCCGGGTACCGTCCCGATCCGACCAGCCCGTCCACACGTCGACAACCGGCTGGCCGTCTACGTACACCGAAAGGGCGCCGCCGCCGAAACGAGGGCCGGGAAACAGCCTCGCGAAGGTGCGGACCGCGCAGCCGAAATGAGGATCGGCGGCGCCCTGTACGCCGTCCGGCAAGGCGGCATCGACTTCAAGAACAGCGGGGTCCGTCATGGAGGTCCAGTACCCGATCGCTAACCGGCCGCCATAGGGCACCAACGAGCGCGCATGAGAACGATGCTACCAATATGCGATAACCGCATTCTGCCATCGCCGCAGCCAAACGTCATTGGAGTTTGCGTGACAGGAGTCGACCGGAGTTAAGCCCCTTTTTGCGAGGTCTCGATCCGCACAAGTACAGATAACAACTTGATAAAGCTCAGCAAACGACCGACACCGACGCGACCGCCGAGCGCCGCCATCGTCAGACGCCGAAGCGCAGCAGCTCCTCGGCCGTCACCAGCCGCTCGTGCTTGGCGGGAAATTCGCGGCTCTTAACCGGGTGCCGAAACCATGACCAGGCGATTCGTCCCACCCGCGAGCGGGGTACCGGGTAGATGTGCACGGAAACCACTCCTGCAATCGGTCAACTGAACCGGGGTCTACGTTAGCGTAACGCCCACACCCGGCCATTAGACACCCCCCATGCTGGCAAACGGTGTAAGGCGCGCCGATCGATATTCGGCGTGTTGCCTATGTTACCAGAGTGACTAGCGTTGCGGTGCGGCGGTTGGCTTGATTGGCGCCGGCAGCGCGCTCTGGCCCATCAGATACCGGTCCACGGCCGCTGCGGCGGCCCGGCCCTCCGCAATCGCCCACACGATCAACGATTGACCGCGACCCATGTCGCCGGCAACGAACACCCCGGCCACCGAGGTCTCGAACTCGTTGCCGCGCGCGACGTTGCCGCGCTCGGTGAACTCGACCCCGAGGTCGGTGAGCAGTCCCGGTTTCTCGGGTCCGACGAAGCCCATCGCCAGCAACACCAGATCGGCTTCCAGTTCGAAATCGGAGCCCTCGACCTTGACGAACTTGCCGTCCTGCATGCGGACCTCATGCGCTTTCAGCGCGGTGACATGCCCATCGCGGCCCACGAACTCCTCGGTGTTGACCGAGAACACCCGCTCGCCGCCTTCTTCGTGCGCGGCCGACACTCGGTACATCAGCGGGTAGGTCGGCCACGGCGTCGACTCGGCGCGGGTGTCCGGCGGCCGCGGCATGATCTCGAACTGGTGCACGCTGATAGCGCCCTGCCGGTGCACGGTGCCCAAGCAGTCGGCGCCGGTGTCCCCGCCGCCGATGATGACGACCTTCTTGCCCTTGGCCGTGATCGGCGGCTCCCCGTCGGGACCCAGCACGTCATCGCCTTCCTGCACCCGGTTGGCCCACGGCAGGAATTCCATGGCCTGGTGAATCCCGTCCAAGTCACGGCCAGGAATGGGCAGATCGCGCCAGGCCGTCGCGCCACCGGCCAACACCACCGCGTCGAAGTCGGCGCGCAGCTGGTCGGCGCTGATGTCGACGCCGACGTTGACGCCGGCCCGAAACTCGGTGCCCTCGGCTTCCATCTGCGCCAGCCGGCGATTCAGATGGCGCTTTTCCATCTTGAACTCGGGGATGCCGTAGCGCAGCAGTCCGCCGATGCGGTCGGCCCGTTCGAACACCGTCACCGTGTGTCCGGCCCGGGTCAGCTGCTGTGCGGCAGCCAGCCCGGCCGGGCCGGACCCGATCACGGCCACCCGCTTGCCGGTCGAGCGGGCCGGCGGCACCGGCTTGACCCAG
>NZ_DASRBZ010000321.1:0-11264 GCF_035653355.1 Mycobacterium sp.
CCTGCGGGCTCATATTTTTCCAAGACCCGCTCCTGAACTACTTCAACACGTGGAGCACGTACAACACCTGGATGTTCAACCGGGGATCGTGGGTGCAGAACATTCCTGGCTGGGTGTCGTTCGGGGAACCGGGCCGCATGATGGCCGAACCGCTCTTGATGAATGCGCCCGGTTACTCCTACGGAGTTCTGCTGTGCACGATTCTCGGGTGTTGGGTCATGCGCCGAGCCAAGTCGCGCTGGCCGAACATCAGCAACATCGGATTGATCGGCGTATTGATCGTATGGACGTTCTTCTTCGATCTCGTCATCGAAGGCTTGTTCCTAATGCCGATGGGGCTTTTCACCTACCCCGGCGCAATCAGAGCTCTCTCCGTCAATGCCGGCCACTACTACCAATGGCCGCTCTACGAAGGCCTGATGTGGGGAGGTGTGCAGGCGGGTCTGTGCGCTTTGCGCTACTTCACCGACGATCGCGGCCGCACATTCGTCGAACGAGGCCTGGAACGAGTCAAGGGCGGCTTTGCCAAGCAGCAATTCACACGATTTCTGGCGATCTTCGCGGCATGCAGCGCGTTCTTCTTCGTGTGCTACAACATTCCCGCGCAATGGTTCGCCATGCACCAGGACCCCTGGCCTCAAGACATCCTGAAGCGCTCGTATTTCCTGATGGGCATCTGCGGTGGCGGGACGGACCGGGCCTGTCCCGATCCTGCGCTACCTATCCCCAGCAAGCACTCCGGCTACATCAATCAGCATGGCCAGCTTGTCTTTCCACCAGGCGTGACACCTCCCAAGACCGTCCCGCTCGAGCGGGGGAAGTGAGATGTTGAACAGTCAACACTCTGCTGTTCTGTCTGCTTCCGAGGCGCCTTTCTATCGGCCGGTTGGCGATGAGGTCGAGGTTTTTCGCGCAGCGGCCCGCCGCGGCCTGCCAGTGCTGCTGAAGGGTCCCACCGGTTGCGGCAAAACGCGGTTCGTGGAGGCCATGGCCCATGAGCTTGGTCGGGAGCTGATCACAGTCGCGGGCCACGAAGACATGACGTCCGCGGACCTGGTGGGCCGGTTTTTGCTCAAAGGCGGAGAAACGGTCTGGGTGGACGGCCCGCTGACTCGAGCTGTGCGCGAGGGCGCCATCTGCTATCTGGACGAGGTGGTGGAAGCACGCCAGGACACGACCGTCGTCATTCATCCGCTCGCCGATCACCGCCGTGAGCTGCCGGTCGATCGGCTCGGCACGACATTGCCTGCGGCGCCCGGGTTTCAGCTCGTGATTTCCTACAATCCGGGCTACCAGAGCGTCCTGAAGAACATCAAGGAGTCGACCCGTCAGCGTTTCGTCGCGATCGAGCTCGGTTTCCCACCCGCCGACACTGAGACAGAGGTAGTTGCCCATGAAGCCGGCATCGATTCTGGAACCGCGGGTGTTTTGGTCAAGCTAGGTAACGCAATCCGCAACCTGGATGGCTCACCGCTGCGCGAAGTGTCCTCCACCCGGATGTTGATCCTGGCCGGCGGCTTGGTCGCGGAAGGGCTCAGCCTGCGCAGTGCTGTCCAGTCGGCCATCGTCCGGGTCCTCTCCGACGATCCGGATGTCGTCCGCGCCCTCGGTGAACTCGTCGACGCGGTCTTGCCCCGGCAGTGACCAGCCCCAACCGGTTTCGGCTGCTTGCCAGCTTCGTTGTCGGCAGGTCTGTTGAGGTTGCGGAGGCGCCCGCTGGCCAAGCTGCTCACACCGACGGCCAGGTGATATTCGTCTCGGCGGGCGGTTCTGTCGCCGAGCAGCGTCGCGAAATAATGGTCCAGAGCGCTCTGCTCGGTGCGGGAAGTCTGGACCAGCGATTGGTGAAGGCTCTGCGCGGACGCCCCGCGGTAGCGGGCCGCTACCTGGCACTCGAAGGTCGTCGAGTGCTCGCCGAGCTCGCCAGGCATATTCCACTTGCGGCTGAGATCCGCCCGGACAGCGAACCGAGTACCGCGACCGCCGACGAATCACTCGAAATCGCCAGAGGTCAAGCGGAAGTCGCCGAGGCGCCGGACTGGTTCGGTGTTATCAGACCCTCCCGATTGCTGGCGTCTTCGGCCGGGCCGGGTACGAAGGCCACCAACAACGAGCTTCACTTGAAGTTCGATCCCATCGACCTGCCCGAGGACGACGATGACGGTGATAAGGAGCCACCCCGGGAAAGCAAGATACTCAAGCTATTCGAGAACCCGCTCTTCAACTCACAGGCTCTCTCGGATTACTTCCGTAAGCTGTTCGGCAGCTCCCGGTCGCCCGGAGACGGCGCCGCCGGCGCGGAACTGCAGGTTCGCGCCATTAGACGGGCGCACGCGATCGGGGCGAATGCTCGGCCACTGCCCACACGGATCCATTTCACCGACGACGCAAAGCCGGGCGCTGCCGTCGGTGTACGGGGCGCTCTCTATCCGGAGTGGGACGTATACAACAACCGGTATCGGCCCGAATGGTGCCGGGTCATCGATTTTCCCCTGACAACGACCGCTGACGTCGCGGCGGCCGGTGTTCCGCACGACGAGGTGCTGCGGAGACGCCTGTCTCGGATCGGTCTCGGCCCCAAAGTTCTACGCGGCCGCCCCGATGGCGACGACCTCGACATCGAGGCGCTCATCGATTTGTTCATCGACCTGCGCTCGGGCTACTCCCCACCGGAACATGTCTTCTTAGAACGCCGCAAACTCGCCCGCAATCTCGGCGTCCTAATCTTGCTCGATGCCTCCGGCTCGGCCACCGACACCGACCCCGACGGCCTTGCCGTCCACGATCATCAGCGACGGGCGGCCGCCACACTGGCCGTCACCCTAGAAGAACTCGGCGATCGAGTCGCCGTCTACGCATTTCGGTCGCACGGCCGGCACGCCGTGCATCTGCTGGCGATCAAAGCTTTCGAGCAACGTTTCAGCGCTGTTGGGCGAGCACGGCTCAATCAGCTCCAACCATCGAGCTACACACGCCTCGGCGCCGGGATTCGTGGTGCGGGCGAAATTCTCAAGAACGAGGCCGGCACACCCAATCGGCTGCTGGTCGTCCTTTCGGATGGTTTTCCCTACGACGACGGCTACGAAGGCCGTTATGCGGAGGCCGACGCCCATAAGGCGCTCGAAGAGCTGCGCACCGACGGTGTTGCCTGCCTTTGTCTTTCGATCGGTGCAGGCACGGCCACCGATGCGCTCGAACGCGTCTTCGGTTCCGCCGGCTATGCTGGTGCCGCGAACCTGGCCGACTTGAGCCCGCAGATGGATGAATTATTCCTGTCCTCCCTGCGCGAACTCGCCGCGCCGAAACCATCGAAAGGTTGAGGCATGAAGGTGCTGGTGACAGGTGCCCTGGGCAACATCGGCCTTCCCACATTGGAGGCGTTGCTCGCAGAAGGCCACGACGTCGTCGCCTTCGACCTCGAGTCACGCAGGGCACGCAAACTCGCCTCTGGCTTCGACGCTCGAGTGCACTTTGTTTGGGGCGACATCACCCGCGCGGAATCGCTCCACTACGCATTGGACGGCGTGGACGCAGTGATCCATCTGGCGGCCATCATTCCTCCCTACGCAGACCGGGCGCCCGATCTGGCCCGCAGGGTAAACGTCGACGCTACGCGCAAACTGATCGCGGAGATGGAGACCTCGCCCACGGCCAAACGGCTGGTCTTCGCGTCGTCCCAGGGCATCTTCGGCGATGTCCAGGATCGCGAGCCGCCGCTCAGTGTCGACACGCCAGCCTCTCCGACGGACGAGTACGGGCGCCACAAAGTTGCGTGCGAGGAAGCGATCCGCCAGTCACGGCTGCGGTGGAGCATCCTGCGGCTTGCGGCGGTGACACCAATCCACTTGCAGGCTCAGGACCCCAGCATCATGTTCGAGTTCAGTCCAGACGCGCGATTCGAGTTCCTGCATCCCGCCGACGCCGGCACAGCATTCGCTCGCGCTGTGGCCTGTGAAGGGTCGATCGGGAAGACCCTCTACATAGCCGGCGGTCCCGACTGCCGCATGACCTACTACGACTTCGTCAACGCTCTGATGAATGCGATCGGAATCGGACCGCTTCCGATCGACGCTTTCGTGCGGACCAGCCCGCCTCGCTTTTTCGGCGACTGGGTGGACACCGAGGAGAGCCAACGCCTCCTTCAGTACCAGAAGCGAGGACTCAGCGAGCAACTGGAAGATATGAAAAAAGAATTCGGCATGCTGGTGCCGGTCATCCGTCTTGTGCGCCCACTCGCCAATTGGTTCGTCACCCGCAGCTCCGCTCACCTCAAGGAGAACCGACGCCGCGGTATTGGCGAGATGCTAGCGTGAAGTCGCGCTGATCAAGCTCAGATAGCGCAGCACCGGCGGCGGATCAGTTTGGACTGCAACAGGTTTAGACATCCTTCCGCTCTGCGCCGCGGCTTTGACGTTGGCCTTGGCGGTGTCGACGTCGGTGTCGATCTCGTAGAGCGTGATGAATGAGTCGCCGTTGTCCGTTGCCCATCGCCGTGCCGACATGAAGCCGTCGATCGTCAGCATCTCCGGGATGTGCGTCTGGTCATGCCAGGTGTGGTATTGGTCGGCGCGGTCGGGGGATACCGGCTTGGTTTCGACAAACAGAATGGATTTCGCCATAGCAGTGTCCTTTCGCGGGTCACTGGATAGGTTCGTCGCCGAGCACCGTGGTGCGCAACATCTCTCGCGGCGAAGCCGGGTCGTAGGGCGCAGCGCGGTGCAGCACGCCGCGGTTGTCCCAGATCACCGTGTCGCCGACCGACCAGCGGTGGCTATACACCATGTCGAGCACGGTGGCACGCTCGAGCAGCTCGGCCAGCAGCGCTCGGCCCGCATCGAGATCCATGCCTACGACGTAGTCAGCCGACGCACCCAGCACCAGCGACTTGCGGCCGTCGTTGTGCGTCCATACCAGCGGATGCTCGTGGGTAGGCCGCGCCCGCCAGCGCGCCAACTGCTCGGGCGTGGGATCGGGCGTGACGCGCCGCTGTGAAGCCTCCAGGGAGTGAACGACTTTCAGCGACGAGAACCGCTGCTTCTCGTCGTCGCTCAAGGCGTCGTAAGCCGCGTACGTGCTGGCGAACTCGGTTTCGCCGCCGCGTTCGGCGACCTGCACCGCCGACAGCACGGTGGCTTTCTGCGGGCATTCGTCGCCCATCGGAGTGCAGCCGTCGATGTGCCAGTCGAAGGTGGCGCGCAGATACGCCGCCGACGAGTTCTTCGACGGGTCCAACGTGATCGGATAGATGCCCGGCACCGGGTGATGGCCATCGGAGGAGTGGTCGACATCGCCCAGTCGCCGGCAAAACGCCACCTGCGCTTCGGGATTCAGATGCAGCTCGGGAAAGACCAGCACGCCGTTGTCCTCGAGCGCCTCGAGCACCGCTTCCGCGAGCACGTCGTCGGTGGCCAGCTGATCGGGGTCGATGCCGGTGACTTCGGCGCCCACGCTGTCGGTGAGTTTGTTGACGGTTAGCAGACTCATCGCGTGTCCTTTCATCACGGCACCGGCTCGCTGATGCGAGTCATGACGGCGTCGGCGGCGTCGGTGGGTCTTACCTGGTGCATGATCTCAACCGCCATCGCGACCATGATCAGCGAATAGATGAGGTGGAGCAGATTCAGCGCGTCGTCGGGCATGTCGTCCAGCGAGAACTTGTCGCAATACTCGATCGCCTCCTCCAACCGGGGAAAGAAAGCGTCGTAGAACTCCCGCATCTCGGCCATGCTGCTCGCCATCCGCTGGTCCCACCGTTCGGCTTCGGTCGGCAGGCACCACGTTTGTGCGTACGGCTCGAGTTCGGCAAAAACACTGGGCAGCAACGCGTTAGCCATGGCTAGCCCCCACCGGTGTGCGTTCGGCCTGATACTCGGCCACCCAGTCACCGACCGCCTTGTGTAAATGGCGTACCAGGATCTCCTGGTCGTTGAGCGGGAAGTCGTCGACGATGCCGGTTTCCAACGCGGCCTGGGTGCCGCCCAGCATGCCGGCGTCCTGCAGCGCAAACTCTTTGAGCACCACCGCGGCGACCTCGTGTTCGATCCGTTCGCGCACGCTGCCCGCTGGGTGGAAGTAGGTGAGCGCCTCGAACCGGTGGGTGTTGTGAGAGGTCGGCCAATACCGGTAAAGCAGGTACCAGCCGCCGTAGATGAGAATTTCGAGGTTCGGGAAGATCTGGAAGTTGCTGATACCCCACGGTTCGATCTCACCCGGATTGAGCCCCGCCGGCAGCTCACCTAAATCGGGGGTCCGCCATGGCCCAACCAGCCCACTGCGCGTCGCCCGTTCGATCGGATACATGTACTCCGGCGCCAGCAACCAGCGGCGGGTGCCTGCCGTGGACACCAGGCGGTGCGGCCCGTCGATCTGAAAGTGGGCGCATTCGAAACCGGCGTTGGGGTCCCGCACCTCGGGTGGAACCTGCTGCGGGTGCAGCGCCGGCACGTGGTAGTACTCCTGGAACGCGTCGGCGAAGATCTTCCAGTTGCTGTTGTTGTCGGCGACCCACTCGTAGCGTTCGGTCAGCTTGTCGAATGGGTAGTCGTCCAGCCCGGTGATCATCGGGCCGAGGAACTCCCGCAAAGTTTGCCGCGGCTCGGGATCAAAGTTGACGAAGATGAAGCCGTTCCAGATATCGCAGTGCACCGAACGCAGACCATAGTCTGCGCGGTCGAGTTCGAAGAACTCCGACTCCTGCTGCACGAACATCAACGCGCCGTCGAGGTCGTACCGCCAGCCGTGGTACTTGCAGGTGAACTGCCGACAGACCCCTTTGGTTTCCTGATCGGGAAAGTCGTTCCACACCAGCTTGTTTCCGCGATGCCGGCAGATGTTGTGGAACGCGCGGATCTCCTGGTCCTTGCCTTTGACCACGATGATCGACGTGCCGGCCGCTGCGATGTCCTTGGTGAAATAGCTGCCGACGCGGGGAAGTTCCTCCACGCGCCCAACGTTGAGCCAGGCGCGTTTGAAGATCGCCTCGCATTCCAGCGCGTAGAACTCCGGTGACGTGGAATCGCGGAATGAGATCGATCCGGTGCCCAACTCCGGATAGTGTTCGGTCCAACTACCTTCCGCTGGTTTAGGCCATCTCGCCATGTGAACCTCCTTTCACATCACGGCTCCGCCGTTGACGCCGAGCACTTGGCCGGTGATGAAGCCGGCTTCCTGGGAGCACAAAAAGCCCACCGCGGCGGCGATGTCGGCGCCACTGCCGAGGTGGCCCACCGGAATCCGGCTGGCCAGCGTCTCGTTGGACGGCAGGTGTCCCTCGGCTTGCGATTGGTGTTGCATCGGCGTTTCGATGCCCGACGGCGGGATGTTGTTGACGGTGATGCCAGCGGACGCATACTCGTGCGCCAGCGATTTGGTCAACGTGATCACCGCTCCCTTGGAGGCGGCGTAATGAGCCATGCCGGGGGAGCCGCGCTGGGCGCTCGACGACGAAATCATCACGATCCGGCCCCAACCCGCGGCCACCATGTCCGGTATCGCGACCTGGCAGCAGTGAAACGTGCCCGTGAGGTTCACGTCGATGATCCGCTGCCACGACTCGGGGGTGATCTCGGTGAACGGCGCGAAACCCACCATGCCGGCGCTGGTCACCAGAATGCCCACCGGGCCGAGTTCGCCGCGCACTTTGGCGAACGCTTCCTCGACCGCGCGCCGGTCGGTTACATCCACCTCGGCGGCCAAAGCGGTGACGCCGTCGGCGCGCAGCTCGTCGGAAACACGCTGTGCTGCCTGGCCATTGATGTCGAGAACAGCAAGCTTGTGGCCACGGCGGCCCAGCTCGTGACAGATAGCCTCGCCCATACCGGACGCGCCGCCGGTCACCACCGCCACCCGATCAGTCATGCGCTGCACACCACTCACTCGTAGACCACCCGCACGGTGCGACTGGTCGGCATGGATTGACAGGTCAGCACCCAGCCTTCGGCGACTTCGTCCTCGGTGAGCGCGTCGTTGTTGATCATCCGTACACTGCCCTCCACCAGTCGCGCCATACATGTTCCACACGAACCGGTTTCACACGACGACGGCGGTTGCAGGCCAGCCAGGCGGGCTGTCTGCAGCACGGTGTTGCCCGCCCGATACGGCACCACCGTGGTGCGGCGGTCCATCCGGATCGTCACTTCCTCGGTCACCGTCACTGCGGAGAGCGCTACGTCCACAACGTCGAACCGCTCCAGATGGATTCGGTCTGGTGGCGCCCCGGTTTCGAGCATGGTGGCTTCCACGGTGTCCATGAACTCTCGTGGCCCGCAGATGTAGTAGTCGGCGTCACGGGCGTCGGCGACAAACGCCTTGATCTCATCGGGTTGCACTACGCCGCTGTCGTCATCGAGATGGTGCACGACGACAAGTCGATCCGGGTGCTGCTCTGCCAGGCGCTCCAGCGTGTCGGCGAAGATCACCGACTCGCGTGTGCGATTGGCGTAGAACAGCCGCACCCGCCGGGTTGTTGCGGCAAGAGCCGAGCGGATCAGGGAGAACACCGGGGTGATCCCGCTGCCGCCGGCGAATGCGACCAGCTCGCGATCGGAATCGCCGAGCAAGAAGCGGCCCTCCGGCGGTGCAGCGTAGATTTCGTCGCCCGGGGTGGCGGTGTCGTTGAGCCAGTTCGACACCACACCACCCGGGTCGCGTTTGACGGTGATGCGCAGATCCTCGGCGACCACCGGGGACGACGACATCGAATAGCAGCGCCGGTGTTCCTGGCCGTCCACGTGCACACGCAAGGTGAGGAACTGGCCGGGCTGGTAATGGAACTGCTGCGAAAACGGTTCCGGCACATCGAGAATCAGCGAGACAGCGTCAGCGGTCTCGCGAACCACCCGTTTGATGCGAAGCGGGGCGAACCCGTCGCAGCGCGGGGCGCCGTTCACCGTCTGTTCCATCGTCGAGCAGAGTATCAAGTACTTGCGATATGTATCAAGTACTTGATGCGTGTGCTTCATGGGTTGCCCTGGTCCCTGAACAGCGGATTGCCAGTGCCTTCCTCGACTACCCGGGCGAGCAGATCGTGCAGCAGCTGTCGTTCGTCGGCGTCCAGCACACCGAACACCCGCTCATGGGCGGCCAGCGCATCGGCGAGCACCGCGGAGACCACCGCGCGGCCCTGGTCGGTGAGATAGGCCTGCAGGATCCGCCCGTGCTGAGGATCCTGCTTGCGCTCGACGAGGCCGCGGCGCTCAAGTGCGGTGATCGCCAACTGCACGCCCTGCGGGCTGATCATCAGCCGGCGGGCCAACTCAGCGCCGGACAGGCCGGGCTCGTTGGCCAACTGGCGCATCAGACCGATCTGGGCGGTGGTCACCCCGTGGCTGCTGATCGCGTCGTTGACCGTTTTCAGTGAGAAGTGGAAGGCCTGCTTGAGCAGCCACAGGATGTTGTCGGTGAGTTCCATGCGCTGTCCTAGGGACGCTTGTAAACGTGGCCGTCTTTCATCACGAACCGCACGTCGAGGGTGGTAGCGATGTCGTCCGACGGGTCGCCGGGGACGGCGATGATGTCGGCGAGGTAACCGGGGGCCAGCCGGCCCAGTTCGTGGTCGGCTTCGATGAGCTCGGCGCTGGTGACTGTCGCTGCGCGAATCGCCTGCATCGGCGTCATGCCCCGATCCACCAGCGCGCACAGTTCCTTGGCGTTCTGGCCGTGCGGGACCGCCGGAGCGTCGGTGCCGCAGGCGATCCGCACCCCGGCGGCAATCGCCTTGGGCAGCATGGCTTTTGCTTGTGGGAACACCTCGGCTGCCTTCTTGCGCAGCTCAGGTGCCACGCGGTCGACAGCCATCGCGTCGGTCAGATACGTCGTGGAGACCAGGAAGGTGCCGTGGTCGACCATCATCTGGATGGTGTCATCGGTGGCGAGGAAACCGTGTTCGATGCAGTCGATTCCGGCTTTGATGCAGGCGCGGATCGCGCTGTCGCCGATGGCATGGGCGGCCACCCGGATCCCGGCGCGGTGGGCCTCGTCGGCTATCGCCGCGAACTCCTCATCGGAGTACTGCTGCGAACCCGGCGACGTGCTGTGCGACATCACGCCACCGGACGCCGACACCTTGATCACCTTGGCGCCGTGGCGGATCTGGTAACGCACACAGGCGCGTACATCGGGCACCCCGTTGGCGATGCCTTCGGCCACCGACAGCGGCATGATGCCCGGCGCCAGCCGCTGGAACACGGTGGGATCCAGATGCCCACCGTAGGGTGTGACGGCATGTCCGGCCGGCACGATCCGGGGACCGATGTGCCAACCCTGGTCGATCGCGCGCTGCAGCGCCACGTCGAGCAGATATCCGCCGGTCTTGACCATCAGGCCCAGATTGCGCACCGTGGTGAAACCCGCCTCGAGCGTGGTGCGGGCGTTCACCGCCCCGCGAAGGGTGCGATACGCCGGGTCGTCCTGCACGCCGTGCAGGGGGCTCGGTAGTCCTTCCGGTCCACCCGGGCCACCGATGAGCAGGTTCAGTTCCATGTCCATCAGTCCCGGCAGCAGCGTCACATCGCCGAGGTCGATCGCAGTAGCCGAGTCTTGCGGTGTTTCAGGGGGATTAACTGCTGCGATCCGGTCCCCGTCGACCACGACCACCGCCGGTGATCGGACCTCCTCGGAGTCGACGTCCGCCCAGCGGGCGGCCCGCAGCACGATCACGGCACCGGTTCGCTAACGCAGTCCAAGGTTGATGCACCCGAATCTGGGATACGGGGCTGCTTCCAGCACTCGATCGGGAAGGACACCATGATCATCGAATAGAGCAGGTGCATCAGGTTCAGGACGTCTTCGGGCAGGTCGTCGAGGCTGAACTTGTCGCAGTAGGCCAGCGCGTCTTCCGCCCGCGGGGTGATCGCGTCGTAGAAGGCTTGCATCTCGGCCATCGAGCTGGCGAGCCGCTTCTGGTAGCGCTGCGGCTCGGTGGGCAGGCACCAGTCGGAAAATGGCTCCAGGTCGGCGAATTCGGGCGGCAGTTTCGCGGTCATCAAATCAGACCCCCACGGTCTTGCGCTGGTACTCGTCGACCCAGTTTGCCGTCTCTTTGTGCAGGTGCCGGATCAGCACCTCCTGGTCGTTGAGGAGGAACTTGTCAATCGCACGCGTTTGGATCATCGACTGGGTGGCCTCCAGGGTGTTGGCGTCCTGCATGCCGTATTCCTTGAACGTCACCGCCGCCAGCTCCTGAGCGACGCGCTCGCGTGGAGTGCGCGGCGGCGGGAAATACAGTGTGCCTTCGAAGATGTGGTTGTTGTACGAGGTGGGCCAGT
>NZ_DASRBZ010000322.1:0-4641 GCF_035653355.1 Mycobacterium sp.
CGTTGCGCTATCAGCCGTCGGCGGCGTTGGAGCGGGCAATTCGTTGCCGAGATTTGACGTGCCGGTTCCCCGGCTGCAGCCGCCCAGCGATGGTCTGTGACGTCGACCATACGATTCCGTTCAACCACGCCGACCCGAAGACCGGTGGGTTGACTGTACCGTGGAATCTCAAATGCCTTTGCCGTCAACATCATCGGCTGAAGACCTTTGGCGGCTGGCATGATCGGCAATTGGCTGACGGCACTATCGTGTGGACCTCACCCACCGGCCAAACGTATCGAACGGCCCCGGCCGGAGCAGACCTTTTCGGAACAACGCACAGCCCGGCGTGCGCGGCACCCAGGCCGAATCGGTGCAGCCGCTCTAAGCAGCGCGCCAGCCGAATTGCTCGGACCCGCAAGCACAACCGCGAGCAACGGCCGATCAACGAAGCGCGCCGGCAGCTCGACGAAGCGCGAAAAGAAGAGGTAGCTGCCCGCAAGTTCCGAAACCATATGCGCGGCATGCTCTTTTTGTTCAAGGGCCGACCGAGCACCAGCCCGTTTTGTACCTGGGTCAACGATCCTCGAGAACCCGAAGAACTGCCGCCGGATTGGCGACCGCCTCCACTAGCACCCCTGCCCGACGATCCCCCGTTCTGACGAACGCTATGGTGCCAGTCATGCCGATCGCCGGAAGCGGGAAACTGTCACTGCGTTCAGTGTTGGCGATAGTCGCGTTAAGCTTCACCGCGGCGGCGGCGTCCGCTTGCGATTCCAGCACTGAACCGGTCGCCGACAATCCCCGCCAAGTGACTGTCACCGGGCTGGGAAAAGTCCAGGGTGTCCCGGACACGCTGACCGTCGAGGCGGGCATCGAGTTCGTCGCCCCGGACGTCACAACCGCGATGAACCGGACCAACGAACGCCAGCAAGAAGTCATCACCGCGCTGACCGACGCCGGCGTGGGTAAACCGGACATCAGCACCACCGACGTCAGCGTGCAACCGCAGTACGGCGGCGGCGACGGAGCCATCACCGGTTACCGCGCCAACAATTCGATCCGAGTGAAGATCCGCAAGCTGGAGTCGGCGTCGCACGTGCTGGCAGCCATCGTCAACACCGGCGGTGACGCCACCCGGATCAATTCCGTGCACTATTCCATCGAGGACGACTCACAGTTGGTCCGTGACGCACGGGCCCGAGCGTTCAATGACGCCAAGAACCGAGCCCAGCAGTATGCGCAGCTGTCGGGACTTCGGTTGGGCGAGGTGATCTCGATCTGGGAGACCTCCGGCGCGCCCACGCCGACCCCGATGCCCCGCGCGCCGATGGCCGCCACAGATGTTCCGCTTGAACCCGGCCAGCAGACGGTCAATTTCACCATGACCGCAGTCTGGGAACTTGGCTAGTCCTGATACACCCTGGGATCCAGGGTTCCGATGTACGGCAGGTCGCGGTAGCGCTCGTCGTAGTCGAGGCCGTAGCCGACCACGAATTCGTTTGGGATGTCGAAGCCCACGTAGGCAATGTCCACATTGGCGCGCATCGCGTCTGGCTTGCGCAACAGCGTGCACACCCGAAGCGAACGCGGATGCCGGGTGGCGAGGTTTCGCAGCAACCACGACAGGGTCAGTCCGGAGTCGACGACATCCTCGACGATCAGCACGTCGCGGTCGTTGATATCGCGGTCAAGGTCTTTGAGGATGCGCACCACGCCCGACGACGACGTCGAGGACCCGTAGGAGCTGACGGCCATGAATTCGAACTGGGTCGGTAGCGGGATCGCGCGGGCCAGGTCGGTGACGAACATGACCGCGCCCTTCAGCACGGTGATCAACAGCAGGTCCTGAGCGCCGGGGGCATCGGTCACGCCGCGGTAGTCGTCGCCGATCGTCGCGCCGAGCTCAGCGGTGCGAGTCTGAATCTGGTCTCCGGTCAACAGCACCGATTTGATGTCGCCTGGGTACAGCTCACCGGATTGCGCTGCCACGCCCACAGCGTGCCATGCCGCTGACCGACAGCCAACGTCAGCCCCGTCGGACCGGCTCACGTCGCAGCGTCAGCACCCCGTTGTGTCGGCCGGCCACCAACCGCTCACCGCGCAGCGTGGACCCCACCGCCACTCCGCCCTGCCCCCGCCACGCAGTGACCAGTGTGTCGATTCCCCGGATCTGCTTATCTGTCAACCCGATAGCCCCACCAGCCAGCAACCAGCGGCGGATGACCCGCCGCCGAACCGGGTCAGGCAGCGCAGCGAGCGCCGCGGTGTCAAGTCCCTCGCCCCGGGCGGCGGCCGTCAGCGCCTGCGCGGCAAGCGTGTCGATCAGTTCGCTGTCTTCCCGCAACGCCATCGCGGTGCGGGCCAGCGCCTCAGCGACCCCGCCACCAAGCACCTCCTCGAGCAGCGGCAGCACCTCCTGGCGCAGCCGAGCCCGGGTAAACCGGCGATCGGTGTTGTGCGGGTCCTGCCAAGCCGTCAGGCCCAACTCGTCGCACGCGGCATGCGTCACGAAGCGGCGCACACCCAACAGCGGTCGGCACCACGGCGGGTCGTATTGGCGCATCCCCGCGATCGAGCGGGCACCGGACCCGCGGCCCAATCCCAGCAGCACGGTTTCGGCCTGGTCGTCGAGGGTGTGCGCCAACAACACCGGCTGGTCCGTGCGGGCGGCGTCCAACGCCTGATAGCGTGCGCTGCGGGCGGCCGCCTCCGGGCCGCCGTCCTCGCCCACCTGCACGCAAAGCACCTGCGCGGCAACGCATCCCAGCGCCATGGCTTGCGCCCGGGCAGTGGCGGCGACGTCAGCGGAGCCGGTCTGTAAGCCATGGTCGACGACCAATGCGGTGGTGGGCCGCATCCGCGCCGCGACCGCGGTCAGCGCCAATGAGTCGGGTCCACCGGACAATCCGACGCACCACCGCTCGGTGCCGGCAAGATAGGTGTCGGCGAACGCCTCGACAGCCGTAGACAGCTGCCCTACAGCACTCTGTCGATCCATCGTTGCGGGTTTTCGATCTCCGCGGGCAGCGGCAGCGTTTCCGGACCTGACCAGATCGTGTTGAACCGCTCCATGCCAACCCGGCCGACCACATGGTCGACGAATGCTTTACCGCGGGTGTACTGCTTGAGCTTGGTGTCGATGCCCAGCAACGCCCGCAGCAGCCGTTGCAGCGGCGGTTGCTTGCGGTGGCGGCGCTCGTCGAACCGGCTGCGGATGATCGCCACCGACGGCACCACCATCGGCCCGACGGCGTCCATCACGTGATCGGCGTGGCCCTCGAGCAAGGTGCCCAGCACCAGCAGTTGATCCAGCGCCTGCCGCTGCGGCTCGGACTGCACGGCCCGCAGCAGGCCAAGTATCCCCGGTGAGTTGCCGTCCGGGTTCGCTTGCGAAGCCTCACCGCGGCCGCGGACGAAGTCGGCGAGCCTGCCCAGCACCTGGTTGACGTCCTCACCGCTTTCCCGCGTCAGCACCGCCAGCGCCTGCGACATGTAGCCCGACAGCCACGGGTTGACGGTGAACTGCACGCGGTGCGTCACCTCGTGCAAACACACCCATAACCGGAAGTCGGAAGGCTCCACCCGCAGTTGGCGTTCGACCGCGATGACGTTGGGGTACACCAGGAGAAGGCACCCCCCGTCGCCCGCGGCGAACGGATCGTACTGGCCCAATATCCCCGACGACACGAAAGCCAGCACCGCGCCGGTCTGCGCGCCCGTGATCCGCCCGGTGAAAAAACCCCGCGGCTTGTCGGTCCCGCCCGTCATCACCCGCATCGACTCCGCCGCCGCCCGGATCCACTGCGGCCGGTCGACGACCCGCGCGTCCGGGACCGGCCGGTCGATCTCGAGGCCGGTGACCTCGCGCACCGGCGGTTCGGCCGCCTTCGCCGCGCTGGCCAGGTCGTCGATCACCTTCCGGCGGGTGTATTCCGTCGCCGGCGGGCCCGGGCGGGCCAGTCGTTCGCCGACGTCGGCGGCGAAGCGCCAGTCGATGGCGCGCCCGACGGTCAGCTCGGCGGAGCCGGTCATGTCACGCATCCGCACGTGCGCAGCCGGGCGGCCAGGGCGTCGATCGCGAGGCGGCCGGTCGGGCCTGCGTCGTTGGAGATGAACGCGAATGTCAGCACCCGTCCGCTGTTGTCGGTGATCACGCCGGCCAGGGAATTGACGGCAGTTAGTGAGCCGGTCTTCGCGCGCAACCAGCCGGCCGCAATCCCGTCGCCAGCCGGGTTGATGAAGCGGTTGGACAACGTGCCGCTGCCACCGGCGATGGGCAGCAAATCCAGCAGCGGTCGCAGCGCCGGCTGATCGGGCCCGGCGGCCGCCTGCACCACTGAGTCGAGTGTCTTGGCAGTCAACCGGTCGTCGAGCGACAACCCGCTGGAATCCACCAGGACAGCACCCGAGATGGCGACCTGCGCGTTGGCCAGCTGACTGGTCACCGCGTCGACGGCCCCAGCGAAGCTCCGCGGCCGGTGGGTGGCCGCCGCTACCTCGCGCCCGATGCACTCGGCCATCACGTTGTCGGAGGCGTCCATCATGTCGCCCAGCCGCTCGATCAGCGGCGCCGACCGCACAGCGGCCAGCTCGCGCGCGTCGGGCGGGGCCGCAGCCAGCGTCACCGCGGCGGGCTTGACACCAAGGGCGCTGGCCAGC
>NZ_DASRBZ010000323.1:0-4103 GCF_035653355.1 Mycobacterium sp.
CTTGCGTCCGCGACGACGAGCCGGGTTTCGGCGAGGAGGCAGCGGCGCGATCGGCTTGCGTCCGCGACGACGAGCCGGGTTTCGGCGAGGAGGCAGCGGCGCGATCGGCTTGCGTCCGCGACGACGAGCCGGGTTTCGGCGAGGAGGCAGCGGCGCCATCGGTAGGGCTCATGGTTGCTGATTCTCCCAGAAGCAGGTCGGCCGTCGGGAGCTGGGATACTGGATTCGTGACCACTCAGCAGCCGGCTCCGGCGCCCAAGCCGGCCAAGCCACGGCTGCTGCAGGACGGGCGCGACATGTTCTGGTCGCTCGCCCCGTTGGCGGTGGCATGCATCCTGTTGGCGGGCTTGGTCGGGATGTGCTCGTTTGCGCCCAGCGGCACGAACACCGGACCCATCCCGTCCTACGACGCGGCCAGCGCGCTTCGGGCCGACGCCCAGACACTCGGTTTCCCGATCCGGCTGCCGCGGTTGCCGCAGGGCTGGCAGTCGAACTCCGGCAGCCGCGGCGGGATCGAGAACGGGCGAACGGACCCCGCCAACGGTCAGCGGCTCAACGCCGCCACCTCGACCGTCGGATACATCAGCCCGACCGGGATGTACCTGGGCCTGACCCAAAGCAACGCCGACGAGGACAAGCTGGTCCGCTCCATTCACTCGTCGATGTACCCAACCGGCACCGTCGACGTCGACGGCACCCGCTGGATCGTCTACCAGGGCGACGGCACCGAGCCGGTGTGGACCACCCGGCTGGGCGGCGCGGCCGGCACCCAGATCGCGATAACCGGCGCCGGAAGCACCGACCAGTTCCGTACGCTAGCGGCGGCCACCCAATCCCGACCGCCGCTGCCGGCGAGCCGATAGAAGGACCCGTCCATGACCGCACCCGAAGCCGACCTCTCCGGGTGGTCCGCCGCACCGTTCACCGGCGGTGGCTACACCCATGACGTCTACCGCAAGGGCGAGGGCCCCGGTGTGGTGCTGATCCCTGAGATCCCCGGCATCCATCCCGGTGTTCTGGCATTGGGAAACCACCTGGTGGACAACAACTTTACTGTGGCGATCCCGTCATTGTTCGGTACGCCGGGGCGGCCGCTGTCGGCCGGCTATGTGCTTCCGACGATGGCCCGCGCCTGTGTGGCAAGGGAATTCGCAGCGTTCGCCACCAACAAGCAGCGGCCGGTGTCGGTATTTCTGCGGGCACTGGCCCGCGACCTGAACGCGGCCACACCGGGCAAGGGCGTCGGGGTCATCGGCCAGTGCTTCACCGGCGGGTTCGCGCTGGCCGCCGCGGTCGACGACAGCGTGCTGGCGCCGGTGCTCAGCCAGCCGTCGCTGCCGATTCCCATCACCCGCGCCATGCGCCGCGACCCCGGCGTGAGCGACCACGAGCTGAACGTCGTCGCTGAGCGCGCTGCCGAGGACGGCTTGTGCGCCATGGGATTACGGTTCAGCGAGGACAAGTTGTCTCCGCGCGAACGCTTCCGAACACTCAAGGACAAGCTCGGCGACGCGTTCGAGGTCATCGAGATCGACTCCGGTCCAAGCAATGAATACGGTTTCACCCGGATGGCGCATTCGGTGTTGACCGACGAGGTGCGTGAAACGGACGGCCACCCGGCCTACGAAGCCCGCAAGCGGGTCGTCGAATTCCTCACCCAGCGCTTGACCTAGCGGCCTGCCGGGCGCGCTGGCCCTCGACGAAACCGATCGACATCCGTTGCAGCAGACCAGGTGCCAGCCTCGCGAATATCCACGAGGCATGCGCGCGTTTGGGCACCACAAGCAGCGCCTTGTTGCGTTCGATCGCCCGCAACGTGTCGCGGGCCAGCCGGTCGGGGTCGTAGGCGCTCTTCATGCCCTGGCCGCGCAGGTAGTAATCGCGGCCGACGAACCCGCCGACCGCGCCTTTGTCCAGAATCGGCGTTTCCACAGCGGCCGGGCAGATGGCCAGCACACCCACGCCGCGCGACACCGCCTCGGAGCGCAACGCCAGCGACAGCCCCACAACGGCGTGCTTGGTCATCACGTAGCTGGTGATCTGCCCGGCCGCGGTCAGCCCGGCCATCGACGCGGTGTTGACGATGTGGCCGTGGCCCTGGCGCAGCATCACCGGATAGGCGGCGACCACGCCATGCACCACGCCACGGATGTTGACGTCGATGATCGCGTTCCATTGCTGCAGCGTCAGCAGTTCGGTGTCGCCGCCCCATGCGATGCCGGCGTTGTTGAACATCAGATCGACCCGACCGGTACGGGAGACCACGTCATCGACGACGCCCTGCACCGCGGCCGCATCGGTGACGTCGACTCTGGCCGAGCGGGCAGAGCCGGGACCGGTGAGGCTTTCGGCAGTGCGGGCGGCGGCCTCGCCGTCGATGTCGGTGCAGACGACGTCGGCGCCCGCACCCACCAGCGCCCGGCACAGTGCGGCGCCGATGCCCGAGCCGGCGCCAGTGACGATCGCCTGTTTGCCTGTGAAAGTCATTGCTGCACCGCCAGTTTCATCACATGTCCATAGACGTCGGGATAGCGCTTGAGATGCGCGCCGCCGTTGAGGTCGAGCACTTCACCGGTCAGCCAGGACGCTTTGCACATGAACACCACCGCCTCGGCGACCTCCTCGGCGGTGCCGGCGCGGCCTAGCGGGGTGTTCTCCAGATATTCGTCCAGCACGCCGGGAATCTGGGTGGCCGGCTCGGTCAGTGGCGTGTGCACGAACCCTGGCGCCACCGCGTTGACCCGGATGCCCCGCGGCGCCAATTCCAGCGCAGCGACCTGGGTCAGCATCGACAGCCCCGCCTTGGCCGCGCAGTAAGCGCTCATCGCGGCCGCGGGCTGCCGGGCGTTCAGTGAACTTAGCGACACCAGCGCACCGCCGTCGCGCAGCGCATGTGCCGCATGTTTGATCACTAGGAAAGCTCCGGTGAGGCAGACGTCGACGACCGCGCGAAACTCCGCGACCGGCAGCTCACTGATCAGCCCGAGACCGCTGAAACCGGCAGTGTTGACCACGATGTCGAACGGCTCGGTCGTCGCGAACAGCGCCCGCACCGAGTCTTCGTCGGTGACCTCGACGGTGCCCGCCAGGTGCGGATCGCCGAGCTCTAGCCGGACACGCTCGGCACCTTTTGTGTTGCGGTCGGCGACGGTGACGCGGCACTTATCGGCGGCCAGCGCATGTGCGACCGCCCGGCCGATTCCGGATGCTCCTCCCACGACGACAGCGTTGCGGTTGGTCAAGGTAGGGCTCCTGTCGAATCGGGATCGCCGGGTAGCGATAGTACGGTGCGCTGTCGCAGAAGCGACGAGCAAGACCTGTCGCCGAACGCCGTTTCGCGGTTAGCTTGGCACTAAAGAAGGTGATTGCTATGTACGACCGCGATTTGAACAACAACTGGCATGTCGACATCGAGTTCGACGAGGACGATACGCACACCCATGCGACGGTGCGCGCCCAACTCGGCTACGGCGAGACGATGACCGCCCTGGGTGATGCGTTCCGCCATCCGAAGGATGCAAGCCAGCCGATGATTGGTGAACAGATCGCCGCCGCAAGAGGGTTGATCGCGTTGGGCACCGAGCTGCTGCAGAGCGCGTCACGGCAGATCGAGCAGGTCACGCACCAACCTGTGCACCTTTATCGCTGATCCGTGGCCCTGGCCGTCTGCTTGCTGTTCGACCGGCAATCCGAGCGCGCGGTCCGCGGGCTGTGGGACCGCATCGAGCAGCACGGCGTCCCGAGCCTGCGCTCCCACACCCACGGGCGCCACGTGCCGCACCTCTCGTATGCGGTGCTGCGCAGCTGGGACCAGACGGCGGTCACCGCCGCCCTGGAGGATCTCGGCGACGGCTCTCCGGTCGAGCTCAGCTTCGACGGGGTAGGGCTGTTCCGGCGCGGCCGCACGTGGCTCGTCGCCGGCGTGAGCGCCGACTTCGTCGCGCGGCAGGCACGCGTGGTCGAGGCAGTCACAGCCACCGGTGCCGAACTGCACAAGCACTACGTGCCCGGGATCTGGCTGCCCCACTGTTCGCTTGCGCCGCGAGCGATGCTGGCTCAGTTGCCGGTGGTCGTCGGCGCTGTGCTCGACGTGTTGCCGCTGC
>NZ_DASRBZ010000324.1:0-3253 GCF_035653355.1 Mycobacterium sp.
CGGTGTATCCCCCGACCAGTATCGACGAACATTCGCCTAGCAAGGAGAACCAATGCAGATCGCGATCGTGCTGTATCCTGGCTTCACCGCGCTGGATTTCATCGGCCCGTACGAAGTGCTGCGGTGGCTGCCCAAAGCCGAGGTTCGCTTCGTGTGGCACGAGGCCGGCCCGATCACCGCGGACTCCGGTGTGCTCGTCGTCGGCGCAACACACTCATTCACCGAAACACCTTCCCCGGACATCATTTTGGTGCCCGGCGGGATGACGTCGGTCGAGCACGCGCGCGACGAGAACCTGCTGGAGTGGCTGCGGCAGGCCCATCAGACAGCGACGTGGACGGCTTCGGTGTGCTCCGGATCGATCATCCTGGCGTCCGCGGGCCTGCTGCAGGGCAAGCGAGCCACGTCGCACTGGATGGCGCTCACCGCCTTGAAGGCCCTTGGCGCCATTCCCGTTGACGACAAACGCATCGTGCAATCCGACGACAAAATCGTCACCTGCGCGGGAGTGTCGGCGGGCATCGATCTGGCGTTGTGGCTGGCCGGGCAGATCGGTGGGGAAAGCCGCGCGAAGGTCATCCAGTTGTCGATGGAATACGACCCGCAGCCGCCGTTCGATTCCGGCCACATGTCCAAGGCGTCGGCGTCGACCAAGGCGGCCGCCACTGCTTTGATGGCCAGGGACCTCGTCAAACCGGAACAGCTCAAAGCGGCGACGATGTTGCTGTGGCAGCGGGCTCTCAGTGGTGCCCGCTCGCGGCGCAAACGCGGGCTTGTACCGTCCATTAGGTGATCAACCTTGCTTACGACGACCGCGGGAACGGCGAGCCGGTGCTGTTCATCGCCGGCCATGGCGGCGCTGGACGTACGTGGCATCTGCATCAGGCTCCGGCGTTCCTGGCTGCGGGCTATCGCGTCATCACTTTCGACAACCGCGGAGTGGGCGCCACCGAGAACGCCGAGGGGTTCACCACCCAAACCATGGTCGGCGACACCGCGGCGCTGATCGAAAAGCTCGATGCCGCTCCAGTGCGGATCGTCGGGGCCTCGATGGGCGCGTTCATCGCGCAAGAACTCATGCTGGCCCGTCCCGATCTGGTCAGCAAGGCGGTGCTGATGTGCACCCGCGGCCGTCTGGACCGCACCCGGGACTTCTTCCACACCGCCGAAGCCGAGCTGTTCGCGTCCGGCATCCAGCTGCCCGCCGCCTACGACGCGAAAATTCGCCTGCTGGAAAGCTTTTCACCCAAAACGCTGAACGACGACGCGGCCGTCGCCGACTGGATCAGCATGTTCACCATGTGGCCCAGCAAGCCCACGCCGGGATCGCGTAGCCAACTCGAGATCACGCCTCGGAGCAACCGCTTGCCCGCCTACCAGAGCATCGCGGCGCCGGTGCTGGTGATCGGGTTCCGCGACGACCTGGTGACGCCGCCGCATCTCTGCCGCGAGGTTGCCGACGCCATTCCCAACGGCCGCTACCTGGAAATCGCTGACGCCGGCCACCTCGGGTTTCTCGAGCAACCAAAGGCGGTCAACGACGCCGCACTGCAGTTCTTCGCCGGCGGTGCCGCCTGAGCCCGCTGGCTAGTCTGGACTGGTGAATCCCTCGACGACGCAGGCCCGCGTGGTCGTCGACGAGCTCATCCGCGGCGGCGTGCGCGACGTGGTGCTGTGCCCCGGCTCGCGCAACGCGCCGCTGGCCTTCGCGCTGCAGGACGCCGACCGATCCGGGCGCATCCGGTTGCACGTGCGCATCGACGAGCGCACCGCCGGCTACCTGGCCATCGGGTTGGCCATCAGCGCCCAAGCGCCGGTCTGTGTGGCGATGACGTCGGGCACCGCGGTGGCCAACCTCGGCCCCGCGGTTGTCGAGGCCAACTACGCCCGGGTGCCGCTGATCGTGTTGTCGGCTAACCGGCCCTACGAGCTGCTGGGCACCGGCGCCAACCAGACCATGGAACAACTGGGCTACTTCGGCACCCAGGTCCGCGCCGCGATCAGCCTGGGCCTCGCCAAGGATGCGCCCGAGCGCATGGACGCCTTCAACGCGACGTGGCGATCGGCCACCTGCCGGGTCTTGGCGGCGGCCACCGGTGCCCGCACCGCCAACGCCGGCCCGGTGCAGTTCGACATCCCGCTGCGCGAACCGCTGGTGCCCGACCCCGAACCCGATCCAGCGAAGGCCGCTACCCCGCCGGGCCGGCCGGACGGCAAGCCCTGGACCTACACCCCGGCGGTTACCTTCGACCAGCCGCTGGACATCGACATCAGCAAAGACACCGTCGTCATCGCAGGGCACGGCGCCGGCACCCATCCCAACCTGGCCGAGCTGCCGACCGTCGCCGAGCCCACCGCACCGCCGGCCGCCAACCCGCTGCACCCGATGACACTGCCGCTGCTGCACCCGAAGCAGGTGATCATGCTGGGCCGTCCGACCCTGCACCGCCCGGTGTCGGCGCTGCTGGCCGACCCGTCGGTGCCGGTCTACGCGCTCACCACCGGCCCGCGCTGGCCCGACGTGTCGGGCAATTCGCAAGCCACCGGTACCCGCGCCGTCACGACCGGCACGCCCAACCCGGCCTGGCTGCGCCGCTGCGCCGAGCTCAACCGGCATGCCGTGCAAGCGGTCCGCAGCCAGCTCAAGGCACACCCACTGACCACCGGCCTGCATGTCGCCGCCGCGGTAGCCGACGCGCTGCGGCCCGGCGATCAACTGGTGCTGGGCGCCTCCAACCCGGTGCGCGACGCGGCGCTGGTGGGGCTCAACCCGCACGGCATCAAGGTGCGCTCCAACCGCGGCGTCGCCGGTATCGACGGCACAGTCTCCACCGCAATCGGTGCGGCGCTGGCCCACGAGCGCACCAGCAGCGCGACAGTGCCGCGCACTGTCGCGCTGATCGGCGACCTGACCTTCGTCCACGACAGCTCTGGGCTGCTCATCGGGCCCACCGAGCCGACACCGCGACAGCTGACCATCGTGGTGTCCAACGACAACGGCGGCGGCATCTTCGAACTGCTCGAGCAGGGCGACCCCCGGTTCTCTGACGTGTCCTCACGCATCTTCGGCACCCCACACGACGTCGACGTCGGCGCGCTCTGCCGCGCCTACCACGTCGAGAGCCGCCACATCGAGGTCGACGAACTCGGCGCGGCTCTCGACGAACCCAATCCCGGCATGCGGGTACTGGAAGTCAAGGCCGACCGGTCGTCGCTGCGCCAACTGCACGCCGCCATCAAGGCCGCCCTGTGA
>NZ_DASRBZ010000325.1:0-5227 GCF_035653355.1 Mycobacterium sp.
CGACACCAGCGACAAGTACGCCGACGCCCGAATCATCTTCGTCGACACCGAAGAGTCGAACTGGACGTTTGACCCGGTGCGGCGCCAGTTCTACTGGCACCGATTCTTCTCCCACCAGCCGGACCTCAACTACGACAACCCGGCGGTGCAGGACGCGATGCTCGACGTCATTCGCTTCTGGCTGGACCTCGGGATCGACGGATTCCGGCTGGATGCGGTGCCGTATCTGTTCGAGCGGGAGGGCACCAACTGTGAGAACCTGCCCGAGACACATGCGTTTCTGAAGCGCGTCCGCAGAGTCGTCGACGACGAATTCCCCGGCCGGGTACTGCTGGCCGAGGCGAATCAATGGCCCAGCGACGTGGTCGAGTATTTCGGCGATCCCGACACCGGCGGCGACGAATGCCACATGGCGTTCCACTTCCCGCTCATGCCCCGCATCTTCATGGCGGTCCGCCGCGAGTCACGCTTTCCGATCTCGGAGATCCTGGCGCAGACACCGCCCATTCCGAAGATGGCGCAGTGGGGAATCTTCCTGCGCAACCACGACGAGTTGACGCTGGAGATGGTCACCGACGAAGAACGCGACTACATGTACTCCGAGTACGCGAAAGACCCGCGGATGAAAGCCAATGTCGGCATTCGCCGCCGGCTGGCCTCCCTGCTGGAAAAAGACCGCAACCAGGTGGAGTTGTTCACCGCGCTGCTGCTTTCGCTGCCCGGCTCACCCGTCCTGTATTACGGCGACGAAATCGGCATGGGCGACGTCATCTGGCTCGGTGACCGGGACGGGGTGCGCACGCCGATGCAGTGGACACCCGACCGCAACGCCGGATTCTCCACCGCCAACCCGGGTCGGCTCTATCTGCCGCCCATCCAGGATCCGGTGTATGGCTATCAGGCCGTCAACGTCGAAGCGCAACGCGACACCACGTCTTCGTTGCTGAACTGGACCCGCACCATGCTGGCAGTGCGCCGCCGTCACGAGGCGTTCGCCGTCGGCTCGTTCCGCGAACTCGGCGGCTCCAACCCGTCGGTGCTGGCGTATGTACGGGAAGCCGACGGCGACGTGGTGCTGTGCGTGAACAACCTGTCGCGGTTCCCGCAGCCGATTGAGCTGAACCTGCAGCACTGGAACGGCTACACGCCGGTCGAGTTGAGCGGGCGTGTGGAATTCCCGCGCGTTGGCCAGCTCCCGTACCTGCTGACCCTGCCAGGACACGGGTTCTACTGGTTCCAGCTGACCCCGTCTGAGGAGATGCAATGAGTTCCGCAGCCAATCTGCCTTGGTCAGAATGGCTTCCGCAGCAACGTTGGTATGCCGGTCGCAACCGCGAGTTGTCCTCCGCTGAGGCGGAAGTCATCGTGCCCCTGCACGACGAGCTCGACTTGGCGCTCGTAGACGTCGCGTACTCGAATGGGTCGTCGGAACGCTATCAGGTGCTGGTGAGCTGGGATTCCGCACCACTGTCGGAGTACACCACGGTTGCCACGATCGGCGCTGACGACGACCGCACCGGCTACGACGCGCTGTACGACCCTGACGCCACCCAGTTTCTGCTGTCACTGATCGACTCTTCAGCGGTGCGCGACTTCTCCAGTGGCCAAGTGAAATTCAGCAGGGAACCGGATGTGTCGCTGCCGGTGCAGGCGCTGCCGCGGGTGTCGGAGGCTGAGCAAAGCAACACCAGCGTGATCTTCGAGGAAGAAGCCATCCTCAAGGTGTTCCGCCGGGTCATCAGCGGTGTCAATCCCGACGTCGAGCTGAACAGGGTGCTCGGGCGCGCCGGAAACCCGCATGTCTCCCGGCTACTGGGCGCGTACGAAATCGCTTCGGCCGACGGCACTCCGTTCCCGCTGGGAATGGTGGCCGAGTATGCCGCCAACTCGGCCGAAGGCTGGGCCATGGCCACGGCCAGTGTGCGTGACCTATTCGCCGAGGGCGATCTCTACGCCTATGAAGTCGGTGGCGACTTCGCCGGCGAGTCCTACCGGCTCGGTGAAGCCGTGGCGTCGGTGCATGCGACTCTCGCCGAGGAACTCGGCACGTCGGAGGCCGCCTTTCCGGTCGACACCATGCTGTCCCGGCTCTCGTCGACCGTGGCGGCAGTGCCCGAATTGCAGGAGTACGCCGAGACCATCGAACAGCGATTCCAAAAGCTTGCCCAAGAGACGATCACCGTCCAGCGGATACACGGCGATCTGCACCTGGGGCAGGTGCTGCGCACCCCGGACACCTGGCTGTTGATCGACTTCGAAGGCGAACCCGGGCAGCCGTTGGACGAACGCCGCGCGCCGGACTCACCGTTGCGCGACGTGGCCGGTGTGTTGCGGTCCTATGAATACGCCGCCTACGGGCCTCTGGTGGATCTGGCGCCCGACAAACAGTTGGCGGCCCGAGCGCGAGAATGGGTCGAGCGCAACCACACCGCGTTTTGCGACGGTTATGCCGCCGCAGCCGGAGTTGACCCGCGTGATTCAGCGCTCGTGCTCTCGGCCTACGAACTGGACAAGGCGGTGTACGAGGCAGGCTACGAGTCGCGGCACCGCCCGGGGTGGCTGCCGATTCCGCTGCGCGCGATCGCGCGGCTCACGGCCGCTTAACGAAAACATCGGCAGCAGCGCGACGCTGCGCTGCTGCCGATGCTTTTTTGTGTCAGGCAGGGTTCGGTGCGGAGGCCAGCACCCGTTGGATGTCGGGCTTCATGGCCAGCAGTTGGTCGTTCCAGTACGGCCAGGAGTGCGTACCGTTGGCCGGGAAGTTGAACACTCCGTTTCGGCCGCCGGCGGCAATGTAGTTGTCCCTGAACTGCTCGTTGGTGCGCAGTGTGAAGCTCTCCAGGAACTTGGCCGGCATGTTGTCGCCACCCAGGTCGGTCGGGGTGCCGTTACCGCAGTAAATCCAGATGCGGGTGTTGTTTTGGACCAACCGCGGAATCTGCACCATCGGGTCGTTACGCTTCCAGGCCGGGTCGCTGGTCGGACCCCACATGTTGCTGGCGTTGTATCCACCGGCGTCGTTCATCGCCAGGCCGATCATGGTCGGCCACCAGCCCTCCGACGGGTTGAGGAAGCCGGACAATGATGCGGCGTAAGGGAATTGCTGCGGATGGTAGTCGGCGAGGATCAAAGCCGAACCCCCCGACATCGACAGGCCGACGGCCGCATTGCCGGTGGGGGCCACCTGCTTGTTGGCCTGCAGCCAGGCCGGCATTTCCTGGGTCAGGAATGTCTCCCACTTGTAGGTCTGGCAACCGGCTGAGCCGCAGGCCGGTTGATACCAGTCGGAGTAGAAGCTGGACTGCCCGCCGACCGGCATGACCACGGACAACCCTGACTTGTAAAACTCCTCGAACGCGGGAGTGTTGATGTCCCAGCCGTTGTAGTCGTCCTGGGCGCGCAGGCCATCGAGCAGATACACCGCGTGCGGACCGCCGCCCTGGAATTGGACCTTGATGTTGCGGCCCATCGCTGGTGAGGGCACCTGCAGATACTCGACCGGCAGACCCGGCTTAGAGAACGCCCCCGCGGTCGCCGAGCCACCGAAAACGCCGATCAGCCCAGGCAATAGGGCAGCTCCCATGGCCGCGATCGTCAGCCGGCGCGGCCAGACCGCCGCTGCGTCACGCAACTTTTCAACGAACTTCATAGCTCCTACCCATCCCAACTTTCATCTGCCGCTAGAAGCGGTCGATTGCCTGTCCTCGGCAGTGAAACACAGCGGGATGCGCCCGGACGTGTGTCGACGCCGCACTATGACGTCGCGGTTGGCTAACGATTAAGAGTCGGAGCGGACTCGGCCTAACGGACCACGCGCGGCAATAGTGCTGAGGCTGCGGCGATGCCGGCCACCGCTGCCACCGCCAGCACCGCGATATCGATGAGGTGGTACCCGGGACCGATCAGCAGTCCCCGCAGGGCGTCGACTTCGTAGCTCAGCGGGTTGACGGTACTGAGCACGCGCAGCCATCTCGGCATGACATCGACGGGGTAGAGGGCGTTGGAGGCGAAGAACAACGGCATGGTGATGGCCTGACCAATACCCATCAGGCGATCCCGGTTGCGCACCAAGCCCGCCAATGTCATTGACAGGCAGGCGAAAAACGCTGCGCCGAGCATGACGACTGCTATCGCCGCGAGGACCCGTAACGGATTGGCGGTCAACTGCACGCCCATCAGATACGCCAGCCCGAGCACACCGACGATCTGCGCGACTGACCGCACCCCGGCGGCGAACGACTTACCGGTGACGAGCGCCGACGCCGGCGCCGGAGTCACCATCAGTTTGGCCAGCACACCGGAGTCACGATCCCAAATGATCTGTATCCCATAGAAAATTGAGATGAACAACGCCGACTGCGCAATGATCCCGGGCGCCAGGAACGCCAGGTAGGACACCGATCCGGTGTCGATGACGTGCAACTTGCTAAACGTCGTACCGAAGATCAACAGCCACAGCGCCGGTTGCACCATGCGCATGATGAGCTCCGTGCGATCATGCTGCAGCTTTTGCAGTTCGACGATCGCGAAAGCACTGACTCGCGCCCACATTCCGTGTAGTCGACGCCATCCGCGTGGAGCGTGGACCAAGCGAGCGCCTGTGGCGTAATCAACCGACACGACCCGCTGCCTTTCTGATGGAACGGATTTCATGCACGCCCTGTGTCGACGTGTCGTCGTCCAGGCCAGAACCCGCGTACTGACGAAACACATCCTCGAGCGTCGCGTCCGGTGACACTGTCGACTTCAACTCGGTAGGCGTTCCAACCGCCTGCAATCTGCCGCGGTGCATCAGCGCGACCCGGTCGCACAACGAGTCGGCCTCCTCCATGTAGTGAGTGGTCACCAGCACGGTCATGCCGAACTGGGCCTGCATGTTTCGCACCTGCGTCCACACCCCGTCCCGAGCGATCGGGTCGAGTCCGACGGTGGGCTCGTCAAGTATCAGCAGCGACGGCCGGTTGACCAGCGCCTGCGCCAATTCCAGCCGGCGCACCATGCCACCGGAGTAGGCGGCCGCCAGCCGGTCGGCGACGTCCAGCAGCTGCATTGCGGCCAGTGCCTCATCGACACGAGCGGCGCGTTCGGCGCGCGGTACACCGTAGAGCCGCGCGAACCATTCCACGTTCTGCCTGCCGGTCAGCGCTGGCTCCATCGAAAGCTGCTGCGGCACATAGCCGATATTGCATCGGATGTCGACTGTCTCGGTGCGGGCGTCGAAACCCAA
>NZ_DASRBZ010000326.1:0-2217 GCF_035653355.1 Mycobacterium sp.
TCCGGTGCCGTATTCGTTGATGTGGGCGATCGCAGCGTCGACACCGTCGACCACCGCCACCGCAATGTCCATCGACAAAAACTCCCGACGCAGGTCAGCCTCGTCCGGGTCGAGGTGCACGGTCACCCCGGCGTCCTGCAACGCGCCCACCAGCCGCGGCATCGCGCGATCGGCGATCGCCACGTCGACCAGCAACGTTTCGGCGGCGTTGCACACGCTGGGCCGGCGGGTCTTGGAGTTCAGCAACACCCGTTCGGCGACGTTGAGGTCGGCGGCTTCGTGCACATACACGTGGCAGTTGCCGACGCCGGTTTCGATGGTCGGCACCTGGGCGTCGCGCACCACCGCGTCGATGAGGCCCGCTCCCCCGCGCGGGATCACCACGTCGACCAGCCCGCGTGCCTGGATGAGGTGGGTGACGGTCGCGCGGTCCGAGCTGTCCAGCAACTGCACCGCGTCGATGGGCAGGTCTTCTTTGACCAGTGCGTCGCGCAGCACCTCCACCAACGCCGCGTTGGACCGGTCCGCCGAGGAGCTGCCGCGCAGCAGCGCCGCGTTGCCTGACTTCAGCGCCAGCCCGAACGCGTCGACGGTCACATTGGGACGGCCCTCGTAGACCATGCCGACCACGCCGAGCGGGACCCGCTGCTGGCGCAAGTGCAGCCCGTTGGGCAACGTGTAGCCGCGCAGCACTTCACCGACCGGATCGGGCAGACCGGCCACCTGACGCAGGCCGGCGGCGATCCCGTCAACGCGTTGCGGGTTGAGGGCCAGCCGGTCGAGCATCGCCGTCGGGGTGTTTGCGTCGCGGGCGGCATTGAGGTCTTCGGCGTTGGCGGCCAGGATCTTGTCGACGTGGGCGATGATCGCGTCGGCGGCTGCGTGCAGCGCTTGGTTCTTCACCGCGGTGGGCAGCGAGGCCAGGGCGCGCGCGGCGACACGGGCCCGGCGCGCGGCGTCATGGACTTCTTGACGCAAGTCGTGGCGCGACGGAGCGTGCAGACTCATTACCCCAGCGTATCGGTCCGCCAATGGTGGGCGGCGACACCCCGAGCCGGGCGGGGCTCCAAATGGCGGGCGAGATTGCTTAAGCATCGCCGCGCGGGTGTCGGCAACGATGTTCGGCCAGGTCTTGGTCCTGCAGACGTCGACCCAGATCGCGATGCCGACCCGTGATCACAAACCCGAAAAATAGCCGTGTCAGCCGGCGGCGGTGCCCAGCGCATTGGCCGCGGCGACCACTGCGCGAGCCCGTGGCGCGGCCCGCGGCCGGCGCGATCTGGTGGCGGCGAATGCCCTCGACGTTCAGCGGAGCCGCCACTGCCGGCGGCGGTTCCTGGAAGGCGAAGCTCGGCCCTTCAGGGAGGTATCCGGCGAACACGTCGCCTTCTGCGGGGCGACCGCTCAACGCCATGCGAGCATGCGACAAAGCCGCCGCGTTGATTGTGCTGGCCGAATTCAGCGGCCACATGTCGACATGGGCGGCCTACGATCCCGGGATGTTCGACCGCTCACGGCCTCCCAACCGCGATACTTGGCTTCGCCGCTCGTCGAGAATGCGGCCGAACTCCTGCAGGAGTAACGGCTTGTCCATCACCAGACGTTCGAGATGGTCGCGATCGATCTCGAGCGCGGTCACCTCGTCCAAGGCGTAGGCATCGGAGAGGTTCGGCTGCCGCGTCAACGCTGTCAGGCCGACGAAGGAGCCCTCGTCCAAGGTCCCTACCTCGGTGGTGGACCCGTCTTGACCGGTCACGGACAGCCGAACACTGCCCTGCATCAAAAACGCCATACCGGCAGGCACTTCGCCAGCGCGCTGAACAATCTCGCCGGCACCATAGCGGACCACTTTCGCGTAGGGAACCAGAGACTGTTCGTCGGTTGGGGTCAGGCGCAATGCCGGCGCCACCACCGTATGTAAGGCTTTCTCCACGCGTTCGGTCGTCGAGATGTTGTCATCGGCGCCGTCGAGGTGAAGCCCCTCCCGCCGCGACGCATACCAAATCCACCGCAAGAAGGTGGCTTGCACCGCACTGTCGTCGGCGGGAGAGTTCAGACCGATTGTGGTGCGATATTGGCAACAGCGCGCCGTGTTGTCGGAGGCGCTACCGATGGGCACCGATGTAACCGCGCTGCCCTCCCGCACCTGTGGAAGCGCACTGGCAACGCGGGACAGCATCGCGCACACCCGGTCCGGTGGGTCAGCGAGCGAAAACA
>NZ_DASRBZ010000327.1:0-6860 GCF_035653355.1 Mycobacterium sp.
ATACCAGCTCAGCTGGGTCGGGTCCCCGCCGTCGTTGTCGATGATGCCGCCGCTGTCGCCGCCGTCGTCGTGATCGGCATGCTGGATCTGCGGGGCGGGCGCGGTGCTGGGCGTCGACGCCACCGCCGTATCGGCGACCGCCTGGTAAGTGCTCATCGTGGTGGCCGCCTGGATCCACATGCGCACATAATCGGCCTCGTTGAGCGCGATCGGAATCGTATTGATGCCAAAGAAATTCGTCGCCACCAACACCGCGTGCACCGCATGATTGGTCGCCAACTCCCCCAACGTCGGCATCGCCGCCAACGCGGCGGTATAGGCGGCAGCCGCCGTCTCCTGCGCAACGGCCGCCGCCTCGCTGTTAGCGCTGGCCTGCATCAACCACGCCAGATAAGGCGCATGCGCGGCCACATACGACTGCGCGCTCGGCCCCTGCCACGCACCGGCCTGCACACCGGCCAGCAACGCGCTCAGTTCGTCGGCCACCGAAGCATATTCAGCGCTCAACGACGACCATGCCGCTGCCGCTGCCAGCAACGACCCTGGACCGGGACCGGCGCTCAGCAATGCCGAATGCACCTCCGGCGGAAACGCCATCCACATGGGCGCCGACATGGTCAGTGCTCCGCAACCGAATATGACCAAGCGGCAACGCCATTCGCGGCCGCAACGTGGACCGTCATCACCTCGACAGCGACACTGGCTCTCAGTCCGTCTGGAACCACGCAGAACCTCATGGCGGACACTCCTCCCTGCGTGGAGTAACCATAATGAATATCGTTTTCATTATCAACACGAACGCCATGCCAACTTGAGTGGTTTCACGGCGCACATGGCCCGGCGCACCTAGGCAGTGAGGTGTCGCGCGGCTAACGACGTCTAGTGCCGTCTCAACGGCAGTTCAGGGATGACGACGGCTCCGTTAGCCGTCACTGTTCTTGGGCATGTCGGGCGGATCGGGCTCACAGCTCCACGTCCCGGGGATCATCGGCGCGCCGGCGCTTCCACCGAAGTCATCGCTGGCGAGCGTGGTCAGCCCAGCCGCCCGCCTCACCTCGTCGTTAGTTACCGTTCCGGCAAATCCCAGCGGCCCTGCGCCCGTGTCCGACGCCGTCGTTGTCGCGGCGGGCTCGTTCGGCGGCGGCGTGTCCCAGCCGGGCTCCACGTCGACATTCACGTCCATGAACTCGTCGCCGTACCCGCGCAGCTTCGCCCGTCGGCGCCGCCGGGCCCGCGCCTGCTCCCGAGCCGCGGACGCCGCGCCGGCCGCGGCGGTATCGTCCTCGGGCGCCTTCCGTTTCGCGCTCGAGCTGGCACTGGCGTTCATCCCCGAGCCGAACCCGATGCCAGGCGGGCCGACGATCCAGGGAGGGGCGAAACCGGCGACGCTGACGGTCGACGACGCTGGGATGCTTGCCGCCGGAGCCGGGGCGCTGGACGTGGGCGCCGGCGCGGAGGCCGGGGCAGAACCAGGGCTCACGACAGTCGATGTCACGGGCGTGGGCCCAGCAACTGCCACATTGGGCTCGGCTTGGGGCTCGGGCGCGGCTGGCAACGTTTCACTACCCGTGGGCACGGCAGCCAGGGTGGTCAGCCCCACTAAACCGCTCGCTCCCAGGGCGGGAACCGGCACAAAGGCGGCAAGCGGGAAGCCGAACGCGGACGTGGTCGCCTGCGAGGTGAAGTAGCTGATCGCTTCAAGCGCGTGCCCAAATTCGTCGGCGGCCAGTGCCGGAATGTCGCTCATCAGCTGTTGTAACCCGGCGGACGGATTTGTCAGGATTTCGGAGAAATCTCTTCCGAATGTGTCGGTAATTTCAAGTACTCGATTGTTCCACCAGCTCTGCTGGCTTGGGTCCCCGCCGTCGTTGTCGATGATGTCTTGGATGCCACTGCTGTCCCCGCCGCTGTCGCTGCTGCTGGTGCTGTCGCTCTTCTCAATCTGCGGTGCCGGAGTGGTCTGCGGTGTTGACGCCAGTGCGGTGGTGGAGACGGCTTGGTAGGTGGTCATGGTGGTGGCCGCCTGGACCCACATCCGCACATAGTCGGCCTCGTTGAGGGCGATCGGAATCGTATTGATGCCAAAGAAATTCGTCGCCACCAACACCGCATGCACCGCATGATTAGTCGCCAACTCCCCCAACGTCGGCATCGCCGCCAACGCCGCGGTATAGGCGCCAGCCGCCGTCTCATGCTGAACAGCCGCGGCCGCGCTGTCGGCACTGGCCTGCATCAACCACGCCAGATACGGCACATGCGCAGCCACATACGACTCCGCACTGGGCCCCTGCCACGCACCCGCCTGCACCCCCGCCAACAACGCGCTCAATTCGTCAGCCGCCGAAGCATATTCAGTACTCAACGACGACCACGCACCCGCCGCCGCCAACAACGACCCCGGACCCGGACCAGCGCTCAACAACGCCGAATGCACCTCCGGCGGAAACGCCATCCACATGGGTGATGTCACAGGCGCTCCTGCAGTCTGGCTTTGCCGGGCAGCGACCAGCCCAACAGTCCGCGGCCTGGCGTCAGGGGCTGGCTGGGCAGGTCAGCTGACCCGGCATTTAATACGACCTGGTGTCGTAGGACAAGACCCTGTCGGGGTATGGGGTATTTGCTGATACGCCGAGGTCCAGCGGGGTCAAGCAGCCAGCAGGATCGGCAGCTTCAGCGCGGAATCAACCGCCAGCGCGCAGAACACCACTGCCAGGTAGTTGTTGGACTGCAGAAACAGCCGCAGCGGTTTGACCGGCTCGCCGCGGCGCACTCCGGCGTACAGCTGGTGCGCCATCGCCAGGAACCACACGCCGGCCACCACCGCAACCGTCGCGTACAGCCACCCGGCGGCCAGCGCCAGCACCAGGGTCGCCAGCACCGTGAGCCAGGTATAGATCAGGATCCGCCCCGTGACCTGGCGCTCCGTGGCGACGGCCGGCAGCATCGGCACACCGGCGGCTTTGTAGTCGTCCTTGTACCGCATGGCCAGCGCCCACGTGTGCGGCGGCGTCCAGAAGAAGATGATCGCGAACATCACCAGCGCCGGCCAGCCGATGGTGCCGGTCACCGCCGACCAGCCGATCATCACCGGCATACAGCCGGCCGCCCCACCCCAGACCACGTTCTGGGAGGTACGGCGCTTGAGCAGCAGTGTGTAGACGAAGACGTAGAACGCGATCGTGGCGACGGCCAACAGCCCGGACAGCAGGTTGGTCGTCCACCACAGCCAGAAGAAGGATCCCGCACTCAACACCAGGCCGAACACCAAGGCGTGCCGCGTCGGCACGGCGGCGCGCGCCAATGGGCGTCGCGCGGTGCGTTTCATCACCTTGTCGATGTCAGCGTCGGCCACACAATTGAGCGCGTTAGCGCCCCCGGCGGCCAGCATCCCGCCGATCAACGTGTTGAGGATCAGCAGCGGGTTCACCGTGCCGCGGTCGGCCAGCAACATCGCCGGTATCGCGGTGACCAACAGCAGCTCGACGACCCGCGGCTTGGTCAACGCCAAGTAAGCCAGCACAGTGGTACGTACTGGACTCGGCGCGACGCGCCCGCGAACGCTCACGCAATAACTCCTCGATCGCAGCAGCGCGCAGCTTCTACTACAGACGATGGTAGACCGAGTGGCTGCGGCGGCCTCACCGCAGGGTCGGTTCGCAACCGATTACCCATGATCGGATCGGTCATACGCCGTTTGCTCAGCGGCCTGGAGTGGTACGACGAATGTTGACCTGCAGTGCGCTGCGATCCCGCACTAGGGTGGGAATGAACCAGCTTGTCGACCTGAGGACTGAGCTTGTGACCACGCTTGAAGACATTTCCGCGCTTACCCAACCGCACCATCCCGACGACTGGACCGAGGTTGACTCCCTTGCGGTCGACACCATCCGGGTGCTGGCCGCCGACGCGGTCCAGAAGGTCGGCAACGGCCATCCCGGGACCGCGATGAGCCTGGCCCCACTGGCGTACACGTTGTTCCAGCGCGTGATGCGCCACGATCCCAGCGACACCACGTGGCTGGGCCGCGACCGCTTTGTCCTGTCGGCAGGACACAGCAGCCTGACCCTCTACATCCAGCTCTATCTCGGCGGCTTCGGCCTTGAGCTGTCCGACATCGAGTCGTACCGAACCTGGGGATCGAAAACGCCCGGGCATCCGGAGTTTCGCCACACCAAGGGGGTGGAGATCACCACAGGTCCGCTCGGTCAGGGTCTGGCTTCGGCGGTGGGGATGGCGATGGCATCGCGCTTCGAGCGCGGCCTGTTCGACCCCGACGCCGCCCCAGGGGCCAGTCCGTTTGACCACTTCATCTTTGTGATCGCCTCCGACGGCGACATCGAAGAAGGCGTGACGTCGGAGGCGTCGTCATTGGCTGCTGTGCAGCAGCTGGGCAACCTCATTGTGTTCTACGACCACAACCAGATTTCGATCGAGGACGACACCAACATCGCGCTGTGTGAGAACACCGCCGATCGCTACCGCGCCTACGGCTGGCACGTCCAGGAGATCGAGGGCGGGGAAAACGTGGTCGCGATCGAGGAGGCCATCGCCAACGCCAAGGCCGTCACCGACCGGCCGTCGTTCATCGAACTGCGCACGATCATCGGCTATCCGGCACCGAACGCAATGAATACCGGCAAGGCGCACGGCGCGGCCCTGGGCGAGGACGAGGTAGCGGCCACCAAGAAGGTGCTGGGGTTCGACCCCGACAAGCACTTTCAGGTCAGCGACGAAGTGCTGGCCCACACCCGCAAGCTGGTGCAGCGCGGCAAAGAGGCTCACGAACGCTGGCAGCCCGAGTTCGATGCGTGGGCGCAGCGCGAGCCCGAACGCAAGGCGCTGCTGGACCGGCTGACGGCGGAAGAGCTGCCCGACGGCTGGGACGCCGACTTGCCGCACTGGGAGCCCGGATCCGACGAGGTCGCCACCCGCAAAGCATCCGGCGCGGTGCTTGGCGCGGTGGGACCAAAACTGCCCGAGTTGTGGGGCGGATCCGCCGACCTGGCCGAAAGCAACCTCACCACGATCAAGGGCGCCGACTCGTTCGGCCCGCCATCGATTTCCACCAAGCAGTTCAGTGCGACGTGGTATGGCCGCGTTCTGCATTTCGGTGTGCGCGAGCACGCGATGGGCGCGATCCTTTCCGGCATCGTGCTGCACGGCCCGACTCGCGCCTACGGCGGAACGTTCCTGACGTTCTCCGACTACATGCGCCCGTCGGTGCGGCTGGCGGCACTGATGGACATCGACACCATCTATGTATGGACCCACGACTCGATTGGCCTCGGCGAGGACGGCCCCACCCATCAGCCGATCGAACACCTGGCGGCGCTGCGCGCCATCCCGAACCTGTCAGTGGTGCGTCCCGCCGATGCCAATGAGACCGCGTACGCGTGGCACACCATCCTGGCCCGCGGCAACGGCAGCGGGCCGGTCGGGCTGATCCTGACGCGCCAAGGTGTGCCGGTGCTGGAGGGCACCAGCGCCGAGGGCGTCGCCCGAGGCGGTTACGTGCTGGGCGACACCGAAGGCGCTGACCCCGATGTCATCCTGATCGGCACCGGTTCGGAACTGCAGATCGCGGTGGCGGCACAGAAGGCGTTGGCGGACAAGGGAGTTACCGCGCGGGTGGTATCGATGCCGTGTGTGGAGTGGTTCGAGTCCCAGCCGTCTGACTATCAGGACAGTGTGCTGCCGCCGAGCGTCTCGGCCCGCGTGGCGGTCGAGGCCGGTGTCGCAATGCCGTGGCACAAGATGGTCGGCGAGGCCGGGCAGATCGTGTCGATCGAGCACTACGGCGAGTCCGCGGATTACAAGACCCTGTACCGGGAATTCGGCTTCACCGCAGAAGCCGTTGTTGCCGCCGCCGAGCGAGCACTGGACAACTCCAGAAGAAGGGCAAATCAATGACTCAGAATGCCAATCTCGCCGCGTTGAGCGCGGCAGGTGTATCGGTTTGGCTGGACGACTTGTCGCGAGACCGGATCAAGTCCGGCAATTTACAGCAGCTGATCGACACCAGGTGCGTGGTCGGCGTCACCAGCAACCCCAGCATCTTCCAGAAGGCGCTGGCTGACAGCGATAGCTACAACGACCAGATCGCCGAGCTCGCCGAACGTGGCGCCGACGTCGACGCCACCGTCCGCACTGTCACCACCGACGATGTGCGCATGGCGTGCGACGTGTTCAAGCCGCAATGGGAAGCCTCCGAGGGTATCGACGGGCGGGTGTCGATCGAGGTGGATCCGCGGGTCGCGCACGACGCCGACAACACCATCCAGCAGGCCGTCGACCTGTGGAAGACGGTCGACCGGCCGAACCTCTTCATCAAAATCCCGGCAACCGAAGAAGGAATACCGGCCATCACCGCCACACTGGCAGAAGGTATTTCGGTCAACGTGACGCTGATCTTCTCCGTCGAACGCCACCGCGCGGTGATGGACGCCTACCTCAACGGCTTGGAAAAGGCCAAGCAGGCCGGCCACGACTTGTCCAAGATCCATTCGGTGGCATCGTTTTTCGTTTCCCGGGTGGACACCGAGGTCGACAAGCGGCTGGAGAAGATCGGCACCGAAGAGGCGCTCGCGCTGCGGGGCCAAGCCGGAGTGGCCAACGCGCGGCTGGCCTATGCCGCATACCAGGAGGTCTTCGTCGGCGGTGACCGCTACGAGCAACTCAAGGCTCAGGGCGCCCGCGTGCAGCGGCCGCTGTGGGCGTCGACCGGTGTCAAGAACCCCGACTACTCCGACACGCTGTACGTCACCGAGCTGGTCGCGCCGAACACGGTCAACACCATGCCGGAGGCCACCCTGGAGGCCACCGCGGACCACGGGCGGATCACCGGCGACACCGTCCGGGGC
>NZ_DASRBZ010000328.1:0-2231 GCF_035653355.1 Mycobacterium sp.
GACGACCTCCGACGACGGCGTGTTCAACGCCTCGGCGCTGACGCCGGCGGCCGGATATCGCATCAAGATCACGCGCAAGGGATTCCTCGATTGGACGAGCGGCGAATTCGCGCTCTCGGTGGGGCAGACGCTCGATTTCCGCGTCACGTTGAAGCATGACGAGGGCTACACCGGCGACGAAGCCGCGATCCCGGCGCCGCGCGTCGAAGAGGTCAAGAACGACCTGAGCACGCTGGTGACGACGCAGCAGATCGATAACCTGCCGTCGTCGAACCGGCGCATCGACCCGCTGGCGCAGCTCGATCCGCTGGCCGGCATCGATCACCGCACGGGCGGCATCATGCTGACGGCGCAGCCTGTTTCGAACCTGACGGTGACGGACGGCGTGGTGACCACGAACACGTATTACGCCTCGCCGCGCGCGCTGGCCAACCAGCTCACGCTCGATAGCGTGCAGGAGTTCCAGGTGCTGCCGGCCAACGCGCCGCCGGCGTTCGGGCCTTCTTCGGGCGGCATCGTCAACGTGGTGACGCGCAGCGGAACGAACGATCTGCACGTGGCAGGCTACGATTACTACAGCCCCAACGCGGTCGCGGCGGCCAACCGCTTCGCCAACGGGCAGAGCCTGTTCGACCACCTGAATCAGGGCGGCGCTTCGGCCGGCGGGCCGATCCTCCGCGATCACATTTTCTTCTTCGGCAACGTGGAGGACCTCGACGGCAAGGGCCGCGGGCTGAACAAGATCACGAGCCCGCTGCTGGCCGATCCCACGGGCACGACGATCCTCTCTTCGACGTGCAAGGCGACGTCCGTGCAGTGCGCGAGCGCGATCAAGTTTCTGCAATCGCAGATGAACGTCGTGACGCCGCTCAGCGAGAGCTTCCTGACGGGCCTGGCCAAGGTCGATTACCGGCGCAGCGAGCGCAACAGCTTCACCGTGGAAGGCAACATCCTCAACGCCAAGGCGCCGAACGGCGGCTCGATCCAGCAGGTGGATCCGAACGGCGGCCTGCTCGGGCTGGTGAATGCGACCGACGACGTCCGCTTCGGTAAGGTGGCGTGGACCAGCGTTCCCACGCGCAGCACGCTCAACGAGCTGCGGCTGGGCGTTTTCGACGACCGCCTCTCGAACCCGGCGTACACGCCCAACATCGCGGACGCCAATCTCGGGATCACGGTGGACGGCGTGACCGTGGGGAACCCGCACCCGTACTCGCAATCGCTGGGCGAGCTGCGCTACCAGCTCACGGACAACGCCACACTCACCAGCAGCACGCACTCGCTGAGCCTGGGCTTCGAGCTTTGGCGCTCGCGCGACACCGTCACTTCGCTCGCCGGGCCGGTATACCAGTTCCCATCGCTGACGGCGTTCGCCACCGATTTCACCAGCGGCGGCAAGGATTACACGATGCTCACGCAGCAGATCGGGACCGCGGAGCGCCGCGTGCCGTGGAAACAGTACAACGCGTATGCGGTCGACACGTGGCGGCCGGTCCGGCGGCTGACGATCATGGCCGGCGTGCGCTTCGAAAAACCGGGCCTGCCGAAGCCGCAGAACCAGAACTCGACCTATTACCAGACCGCCACCATCGCATCGCCGAATGTCGATTTCGCGCCGCGCATCTCGATCGCGTATGCGCTCAATGAGAAGACGGTCGCGCGCGTCGGCTACGGCTGGTTCTATGAGCCGATGCCCGGCCAATTGCTGGACTGGCTGTACGATTTCGGCAACGGCGTCAAGCAGACGGACCTGACCGTGCTTCCCACCATGACGAACGCGCCGGCATTCCCCAAGCCCGTTAGCGGCACGGTTCCCACCGGCTCGACGGACCTGATGTGGGCGTCTTCGAAGCTGCGCAATCCGCACGTGCGCGACCTGAACCTGGCGATCGAGCGGCGGCTCGATGCGAGCAGCACCCTCACGCTGACGCTGCTGCACAGCCGCGGCTACGGCCTCTACAGCGTGGCGGACGAGAATATTCCGGCGCCCACGGTGCACAAGTATTACACCATCGAAAATGCCGCGGGCGTGCAGACGGGCCTTTACTACACGGACCTGGACACGGCCAAGAACGATCCCAAGTACGCGCACATCTGGGTGGTGTCGAACGGCGCCTCGAACTGGTATAACGCGGCGGTGCTCGAGTACCGCCGGCGCTTCCGGCAGGGGCTGACGCTGCAGGCGTCGTACACGTTCTCGCAGGGGACGGACGACATCGGCGGCCCGCAGC
>NZ_DASRBZ010000329.1:0-6723 GCF_035653355.1 Mycobacterium sp.
GGCCCCGACACATTCACCTACACCCAGATGATCCGCAAATACGCCGCGATCGCTGGGCTGCGGCGCCGCATCGCGGTTCCGGTGCCGGTCCTGACGCCGTGGCTGTCGTCGCAGTGGGTGAACCTGATAACCCCGATTCCGCGCGTGCTGGCGGTGTCACTGATGGAGTCATTGGAAAACGACGTCGTCTGTGCCGATCACGACATCGCGGAATACATTCCCGACCCGCACGGCGGGCTGACCCACTACGAAGACGCCGTGGAACTGGCGCTGGCGTGTGCGCGCGAGGGTCAGCTGCGCACCCGCTGGTCTCGACCCGACGCCGACAAAGCACCATCGCGACCGCTGCCCACCGATCCGCAGTGGGCCGGCGGGTCGTTACACGCGCACCTGTGTGAACGCCGTGTCGATGCCGATCCCGAGAGGCTTTGGCATCGCGTCGAATCGATTGGCACCGAACATGGATGGCCGGCCGCGCCGTTGGCCTGGGCGCTGCGGGGGTGGATCGGCCGGGTCGCCGGGGTAGCGGGGATCAGGCCCGCACGTCGCCGTCCGCACCGCCTGCATCCCGGTGAGGCCCTGGATTGGTGGCGCGTCGAACACGTCGACCGGCCACATCTGGTGCGGCTGCGCGCAGATCTTCCGCTGCCAGGTCGGCTATGGCTTGAGCTGTCGGTACGCGACGACGGCAATGGGCGAAGCATTTACCGCCAGCGCGCGCTTTTTCAGCCCTACGGCCTTGGCGGCGAGGCATTTTGGGCGGCATCAGCACCGTTTCGCGACGTGATCTTCGGCGGTATCGCCCGCGACATCACGGCAGCCGCCGCACAGCTGGCCGACCGGGCTGAGGTGTAGCACATTGCGCTGCAACGCTCCAGCGGCGCGGAAAGGACACCACCATGGCCGTAACGATGGCATTGTTCACCAGAGACCTGCGCGTCTATGACAATCCGGCTCTCAGCGCCGCACACCATGCGGGTGATCGGATAGTGCCGCTGTTCGTGCTCGACGAAGCAATCCTGTCGAGCAGCTATATGACCCCCAACAAGGCCGGCTTTTTGGCCGCCGCCCTCGCCGAACTCGACGACGAGCTGCGACGCCGCGGCGGACGACTGATCGTGCGTCGCGGATCGGTGGTCAGTGAAGTCGAGCGCCTTGTGGCGGAACACTCGATCACAGAAGTCCACGTGGCTTCTGATGTCAGCTCTTATGCTGCACGCCGCGAACACCGGTTGCAGGAGCGGCTCGCCCGGCACGGTTGCAGCCTGAAAGTGCACTCGGCAAGCGTCACCGTGTCCGAACCGGGCGAGCTGACGCCGGCCGGGGGACACGATCACTTCGCGGTTTTCACGCCCTATTACCGCAAATGGCTACATGCCGTCACCCGGCGTGTGCTGCCCGCACCATCGAAGCTGAAGGTCGTTGACACGCAGAGCGAGCCGCTACCATCGGCGAGCCAAATATCTCCCCGGCCGCCTTCGCCCAAATTGAGTGTCGGCGGGGAAACCACGGCCAGACGGCGGGTGAAGGCCTGGCTCGGGGCACCGGTCGACGAGTATCACAGATACCACGACGACCTGGCCGCCGACGCCACGTCGCGACTGTCGCCGTATCTGCACTTCGGGTGCATCTCACCGGTGGAGCTGGTCTATCGCAGCCGGTCGTCGACCGAGGGATGCGCGGCGTTCATCCGCCAGATCGCTTGGCGGGACTTCTATGCCCAGCTGCTGGCCGCGCGGCCCGACACCGCTCGGAAAGACTACCGAGGCAAAAACAATGGCTGGCAGCAGAACTCCGATCTCTTCGACGCGTGGTGTCGGGGCCGGACCGGATATCCCGTCGTCGACGCCGGGATGCGCCAACTCGCTGCGGAAGGGTGGATGCACAACCGGGCGCGTCTGATCACTGCCAGCTTCTTGACCAAGACGCTGCGGCTGGATTGGCGGCTTGGTGCGCAACACTTTATGAGCCTGCTCGTCGACGGGGACGTGGCCAACAACCAACTGAACTGGCAGTGGGTGGCCGGCACCGGGACCGATACCCGCCCCTACCGGGTGCTCAACCCACTGCGGCAAGCCGAACGCTTCGACGCCAACGGCGACTATGTGCGACGCTGGGTTCCCGAACTCGCCCACATCACGACGGGGAAGGTGCATATGCCCTGGGAACTCGGCCCGAGCGCGGCACCGGATTATCCGCCTCGCATCGTCGACTACCGTGCGGCTGTCGCTGCATCACGCCAGCACCAGCGGCATGCGTCTGGATGAGCCGAGAGCTTGCGGCGGCCTACTTTCGGCGTAGCTGGCTCGAGCAGAACACGGTCCATGAGACGCCGGCCGCCATAAAGGCGAGCAACTGTGCGCTGCCGGTGCGATTCGCCGGATAGCACACACCGGCGATGTAGCGGTCAATGAAGCCGGATGCGGGTAAGGGATTCATGCCGGCCCGGCTTCGCGCCCACTGCTCGAGCTGGGTCAGCGGACACGGAAATCCCAACGCGACAACGCCGGCACCCCAGACGACGGCCGGTACATGCAGCAGCATGCTGCGCGGCCAACGCAGCGCCAAGAAGCCGCCGCTCGGCAGATAGAGCAAGTAGGCGAAGTGGGCGCCGACGGTTGCGCCGACGACGGTGGAATACAGTCTGTTCACCGCTGGTCGCGCCACGGCTACGTCGCACCGGTCCGCAGCCGGTAACGCCGCTCGGCATATGCCAAGTCGTCTTGCCAGAGCCGGGCGGCGGCATGGCGCATCAGCCACGCGATCAGCGGGCCGGCCCTGCGTGCCCGCCGAAAGCCCGGACGGTCGGAGTGCGCGATCGCCGCTTCGATCACCGCAGTGCGGCAACGGCCGGCGGCATCCAAACCGACCGGGGTGGCGTGGGTTTCGACAACGCTGCCCGTTCCTTCACCATCGACGATGCGCATGACGATCGTGCGCGCCTCCGGGCTGGTGAATTCGGCGACGGTCGGTACCCCCAGGCGGCCGACGCGGAACGTCACAGCGACCAGGAACCGGTCAGCCTCCTCGGTCGGATTGGTCAGCACCTTCAGCCGGGTGAACGAATACGGGTGGTACCACGCCCCATGCCAGGGATCGAGCCGGTTGGCGATGACGTCTTCCGGCTCGCAGACACCGACCATCCGCGCGACGGCGGGCAGGACGTCGCCTTCTGGCCGAGCGGGAATCACCGGCCGCTCCAGCGGCGCTTCGCCGCCGGCGTCATCGAGGCGCACCCACGCCAGCACACCGTCGTCGTAACTGGGGAAGGTCTTCCAGTCGCATCTTTGCGCGTCGGGGTTTAGCGTTAATCCGTGCCAGCGGCAGATCAATGCACCCTCGTGCACGGTCGCGGTGGCCAAATCCGCACCCATGTGCGGACATGCACCCGGGCCGACATGCAGCCGGTCATCGTCTCCTCGCCACGCGACTAATTCGACGCCGGCGACCCGGGTGCCGAACGGGCGGCGGCGGTGCACTTCTCGGCTTGCGGCAAACGCATACCAGTTGCCGGTGGGCCTGCTCTGGGATCGGTGCAGCGCGGCGTCGATAATCGCCGGCTGCGCATCGCGGTATGTCGGGTGCTGCGCGGCCCACTCGCCGCTCGGAACATATTGCAAGGGCCAGTCTTTGGGCCAGCGTCGGCGCAGGTGGCCGCTGAGGTTCATCAGCTCGCCCGCCTTTCCCCAGTGGCCAACCGGCGCAGCAGCGCCGACCGTCCCCGGTTGGGAACGGTGCACAGCGGGTGGCCGGCGAGTCCCCACTGCGTCAACAATCGGTTTGCCGCCGACCAGCCGGTGGTGGCTGCGCGTTCCATCAGGGCGACCGGCAAATCGATGCGGATGCCGTCTCCGGCCAGGACCAGACCCGGCTGGGGTGTCGTCACACCCGGCCGGTGCGCATGGGTACCGGGCGCGAACAGTGGACAATCGCTTCGGCACAGCATCTGTTGCCGAACCACCTGTGCGGACGCGGTTTCCGGATAGACCGCGTGCAGCTGCCGCAGCATCTCCGCATCTGAAACGGCGGATTGCACAGCGTAGGAGTGAAGCTCCACAACGGAGCCGCGATGTTGTTGTGACCAGCGGGCCGCTTCGCGTTCGTAGCGTTCCAGCACGCTGATGTTGTCCAGCGGTTCATGGCCGGCGGTTCCCAAAAAAGCAGACCGCTGCGAATCGACCGCCCGGTCGAGCCACAGCCGGTGCACCGCAAACGGTGGCGCGGTGCGCAGCCGCCGTATCCGTGCCCGCCACAGATCGTCGCCAAGCTCGGGCGATGCAGCCACGATCCGCTGCAGACCGGACACATCTGTGGCCAGCACGACAGCGTCGCAGTCGAGGCTTTCACCGGAATCAGTTTGTACCCGGAGCGCTTTCGACGCACCGGGGCCGATGCTGGCCACCCCAGTGCCCAGCCGGAACCGCACACCGAGCTCTGACAGGTAACGCTGTAGCGGCCCCCACAACGCGGTGTCGAAGTTCGCGTTGGCGACATCGAAGATCAGGCCCTCGCTGGAGCCGAGGAAGTAGATGTGAAACATCGTCGCCAGTTCGGCGGCCGACAATTGGCCGGGCTGGGCGAAGAAGCTGCGCGAGAACACCTCGAAAGCCAGATGGCGCGCCGCGTCAGGAAAATTGACGGCCTTCAGGAACGTTTCGGCATCGAGGTGGTCGAGCCGTCGGTAGATGTCGGGCACAGACACCGCGGCCAACGGCGCCGCCGCCCGGGCGTTGATCCGGGCCAGGTCCCGCAGCCGAAAAGTGGGGCTGCGCAACGCAAATACGAGCGCATTCCAGGGAGGCGTGCGAGGCAAACCGCGGAAGCTGTCGCGTCGGCCTGCGCCGTCGATGAGCGGATAATCCTCGACCGCGGTGAGCATGGACAGCTGTGGGTCGACCCGGCGCAGCAGCGCCCGCAAGTTGTAGTACTGGCGGAAGAATGCGTGAAATCCGCGGTTCATCGCCCATTGTGCGCCGTCGTGCTGTTCGGTCCAGCCGCCGACTCGACCGCCGAGGTAGTGCTCCCGCTCGACGATGTCGACCTGGATTCCTCGTTCGGCGAGTCCGGTAGCGCCGGCCAGTCCCGCGATGCCGGCGCCGACCACGACGGCGCGCGGCCGGGTGGGCAGCGCGTCGGCGTTGGGCAGACCGGGCGGCGCCGGATGAATCTGGTGACGGCGATCGGTCATCGAGGCGCACCCCCGAGGAAGGTGTGCACGATGTTGGTTTCCCAGCCGGGCATGGTTTCGCTGTGCACCGCGGTGAACCCGGCGTCAACTAGCCTGTCGCGGAACCGAGATGCCCCGTCGAAGGCCAAAACGCTGCGCCATAGATAGCGGTACAGCGTCGTGTCGCGGGTACGCCACCAGCCGGCGGGAATGATGATGCCCCAGCACACCGCATGCCATACCCAGGTGGCGGCGCGCGAGTCACGCACCGAGTACTCGTGGACCGCCAAGGTGCCACCCGCTCGCAGCAGCTTGCGGAAAGCCCGCAGTTGACTGTCCGGATCGGCCAGGTTGCGCACGAGGTAGGCCGCGAAAATCGCGTCGAACGGTCCGGTGACGCCGTGCTCGCCAAGTTCTTCTACCGGGGTGTGCACGAAGCGCACCGACGGCGGCCATTGTTTCGCCAGCGCCGCGTCGAGCATGCCTTGTGACGCGTCGACCGCGACGATGTCGGCGTGCGGGGCGACGCTCAGCAGGGCTGCCGTCGATGCCCCGGTCCCGCAGCCAGCGTCGAGGAGCCGTAGCCCTCGACCTTGGTCGGTCAGCCGCAGGCGTCGCGCTGAAAGACGAAGATGCGCATGGTATTCGGGGTTGGCGCTGACGAGCCGGTCATAGGCTGCGGCGCCCGCGTCGAACGCGGCGGGCACGTCGCCTGGTGCCAGGCCGGCGCTACCGGCGCGCACGTTGGCGCTCCCAGAGCAGCAACACGGCGGTGACGACGGCGAAGCCGAACAGGAAATCTTCGATTGGGATGTCGAACGGGAATCGCATGCCGCTGATGTGGCGATCGTCGTACATGACGATCGGCGCGCGCAGTTTCGTCAACCATCCATCGACCAAGATCTGAAATCCGAAGACGATCAGCATCGACAACCAGTAGGCGCTGCGGCGGAAGATTCCGGTGTGCATCACGGCGAATTCGAGGATGCACACCGCGAGCACCGCGAGAACGGCGGGCGCGGTATAGCCGATCATCGTCGGTTGGCCCGGTCCAGGATGGCGCTCACCGCGTTGTAGGTCAGCAGTGCGCACAGCGGAATGACGATGAAGAACAACACCTCCTCGATCGGGACATGAAAGGGGATGAAGGCGCCGAGGATGTAGGTGGGATTGTACGTCCAAACATGCGCGGCGATCGCCGCCTCATCCCACAGTAAAAACACTGCGGCGACGGGTAGCACCGCGCGCACGACCCGCAGGGGTTGGCGGTACACGCCGGGGCCGAAGAACTCCAGCGGCGCTGTGATCGCCAGGCATGCGGCGAGGACGAGCAGGTATTGCCACCGGTCCATCAGGAGCTACCTGGTTGGTTAGCTCCGGTCTGCTGCAAGGTGCGAGCCTGCCACGAATGAACTAGGCCCGCGCCTGCGACCCGTAGCCGGCGGGCGGTGCCGACGGTGGCGCGTTGGCTGAACACCGCGAAGTCGCTGTCCTCGATGCGGTCCAGAATCTCCGAGTACAGCGTCAATGCGGTTGCCACGCAAGGGCGCGAGCGC
>NZ_DASRBZ010000330.1:0-2095 GCF_035653355.1 Mycobacterium sp.
CGACGTGATGATGCCGGAGCTGGACGGGTTCAGCTTCGTGTCGGCGATTCGCGCGGATTCGGAGCTGGCGGCGACGCCGGTGTTGATGTTGTCGGCCAGGGCCGGCGCCGAAGCGGTCAGCGAAGGCTACGCCGGCGGCGCAGACGATTACCTGCCCAAACCCTTCCGCTCCCGGGAGCTCATCGATCGGGTGGCGGCGCGGTTGTCGGCGGCGGCCCGCGAGCGCGCCAGTCGGCGACAGCGGGAAGCGGAGGTGCGACGCGCCGCCGCGTTGGCCGAACTCGACGCGGCGCTGCAGTCCGCCGACTCGATGAGCGAGATCCTCAACGCCCTGTCTGGTTCGTCGCTCGGCGGATGCGACGCTCCCGCGGTGATCGCGCTCGGTGTGCTCGACCGGCAAGCGAATATTGTGCGCTTCGAATTCGCCGGTGCGGTTCCCGCCGAATCCCGCGACCGGTACCACGTCGCGTCATTGGATGCGCCGCTGGTGCCGGTCGACGTCATCAAGACCGGCGAGCCCATGATCATCCCCGACACCTTCGCGCTGCCCCCGCGCTATCAGCACATCGTTCAGCAAACCGAAAGCGGTGTTCGAGCCTGCGTCAGCCAGCCGCTGCGCGACCACGGCGGACGCGTCATCGGCTCGCTGGGGCTGCTGTGGCCCGCACCGCGGCAGTTCGACCCGGGCGAGCTCGACATGTTCGCTCGGACCGCCGAGCTCACTCAGTTGGCATTGGACCGGATTTGCGCCCTGGAGCGGGAGCGCCATATCGCCGTCGAATTCCAGGAACAACTTCTCGACCTCGACCGCGGCCAGACGGCGGCGGTGGTTGCGGCGGTGTACCAGCCCGCAGGGGAGGCGATGCGGGTCGGCGGCGACTGGTACCTGGTGACCCCGCTCGATCGCCCCAACAGGGTCGGCATTTCTGTCGGAGACGTGGTTGGACACGGCTTATCTGCCGCGATCGTGATGAGCAGGCTGCGCGCCGCGGTGGCCGCAACGGCCCTCACTCAGCCCGATCCAGGGGCGGTGCTCAACGTCTTGGACCGTTATGCGGCGACGGTGGCGGGTGGGCGGTGCGCGACGGTTACCTACGCCGTCGTCGACGCAGACAGCGAGATCGGCGCTGCCACAGTGAGTTACACAAGCGCGGGTCACCCCTATCCGCTGCTGGTCCCGCCGGACGGTCCACCGGTGTTCCTTCAGGCCGGTCGACGCCCGCCGGTAGCCGCAAGCGCGAACCCGGCCGCTGACGGCCCGGCGCAGACAGAGCTAGCGCCTGGCAGCCTGATCCTGCTCTACACCGACGGGCTGATCGAACGTCCCGGCGACACCCTCGACCACGGATTCGCTCGGTTGCGGCAGGCGGCTGCGCACTGTGCGGACCGGCCGGTCGGCGACATCTGCGCCCAGCTGCTCGAGCGGATGCGTCCGCCCGGCGGCTACACCGACGACGTGGTGCTGCTGGCGCTGCGGCCCCGCCACAGCACCGCCCGGAGTTTGGCCACCGTGCTGCCCGCTGAGCCGTCACGCATCCGCGAGGCACGCCAAGAGCTGGGCCGTTGGCTGAGCGGCATCGGTGTCGACCCGAGCCGCAAACACGACATCGTGTTGGCGACCGCTGAAGCGGTCACCAACGCGATCGAGCACGGCAGCCACTGTGATGCCCGGCGAACGGTGTCCGTCGAGGCGTTCCTGCGCGGTGACACCGTGGCCGCGACCGTCAGCGACTCCGGTCAGTGGTCGGACGACTCCGCGGCGAGCCTCCGCATGCAGCAGGGCGGCCGGGGACTCACCCTGATCAACGGACTCGCCAATCACGTCGACACGGTGCGCACCGCGCACGGCACTCGAATCACCTTGCAGTTCCACCGCGCGGTGGCGCGGTAGCGTCAGACCTCTTCCATGGCTTCGCCGAGCTGCTCGAGCAGCTTGTTGTGGTGGTTGTTGGCCATGATGTGTCCGGCGGCGATGACCAGGGCGACCGGCCAGTCGATGAGCTCGAACATGGCCAGCGCCGCCAAGCCGCCGTAATAGGCCAGCTGCTCCGGTCGTGGAACTTCGACTCGGCCCACCACGGGGAGATTCACCAGG
>NZ_DASRBZ010000331.1:0-2295 GCF_035653355.1 Mycobacterium sp.
CAAACACCGGCCGAGTGCGGTACGCGAGCGCCAGACCGCCGAACACTATCCCGCCGACCAGCAGTCCGACGACCAGAAACACCACCAGCCGGGTGACCAGCACGGTGGTGAACACCGAGCGGTAGCCGAGTTCGCCGAACCACAACCAGTCGACGTACCCGTCGATGAGTCGAGGCCCGATCAAGAGCAAGACAATTACGACGAGTGCGATCGCGATCAGTGTCCGGCTACGCCGGGTCAGCTTTGGCATCCTCGCAGCGGGCCGCATCGCCACTAGCTACGCTCCCTGCTCGATGTTGACGGTGGCCGTCGGCGGTTTGGTGGATGGTCCCAACTGTACGCACCTGCGCGCGCGTCGTCGCCGGGCTAGCAGCTCGGCGGTTGACCGCCCGAGGCCACCGTGTGCAGGGCGTCCACCGCCTGACCGAGAGTGTCGACTTTCACCAGTTGCAGGCCGGGCACGTTGTCGGCGTTGGCCTCGTAGCAGTTCTTCGCCGGCACCAGAAACACGCTCGCCCCGGCCTCGTGAGCGGCCACCATCTTGTGCACGATTCCGCCGATCGGGCCCACCTTCCCGTCGGCGGTGATGGTGCCGGTGCCGGCGACGAACTTCGAGTCCACCAGGTCTCCGGTCGTCAGCTTGTCGATGACGGCCAGGCTGAACATCAGCCCCGCCGAAGGGCCGCCGACGTTGGCGAGGTTGAAGTCGATCACAAACGGCGCCCACGGCGCGTCCAGCACCGCGACACCTAAAAAGCCGTAGCCGCGATCCGGCTTGGATCCCAACGTAATCCGCGCAACGCCTGCAGGCGCGTTCTTGCGGCGGTAGTCGATCACCACGGGCTGATCGGGCTTGGTGTTCTTCAGCATCGACGTGAACTGGTCCACGCTGGTCACCGGGGTGCCGTTGACCGCGTCGATCGCGTCGCCGGCCTTGAGTTTGCCGACCGACGGGCCCGGATCGTTGACCCCGGCCACGGTGACGGCCTGCGGGTACTTCAGATATCCCAGTGCGGCGTACTCGGCGCTGTCCTCGGACTCCTTGAAGTCGGCGTTGTTCGCCTTGTCCACTTCGTCCCGGGACTTGCCGGGCGGGTAGACCAGGTCCCGGGGCACCAGTTGCTCGCGACCCGACAACCACAGCGTCAGCGCTTCGCCCAATGTGAGACCGTCGCGCTGGGACACCGTCGTCATGTTCAAGTGACCCGACGTCGGGTGCGTTTGAGTGCCCTCGATGTCGACCACCTGCTTGCCGTCCACCTCACCGAGGGTGTCGAAAGTCGGGCCAGGGCCAAGCGACACATAGGGCACCGTCACCACCGCGAGCAGCACACCGAACACCACGATCGGCACCAGCGCCACAATCAGCGTCAGAATCCGCCTGTTCACGTTGCTAACCCTAAAGGGATTGGCTGGGTGGCCGGTCTGCTCGGCCGGGCGCCAGTTCACTCACAGCGTGATGGCGGACGCGCACCTCTCGTCCCCGATGAGTACCGTTGAGGCTATGGCTGACCTGCCGTTCGGCTTCTCCACCGGCGACGACCCGGACCGCGACAAGGGGAAGAACGACCCCGAACCCGGCTCCGGCTCGTCTGACCCGTTCGGTTTCGGCGGGAACTTCGACATGGCCGACCTGGGCCAGATCTTCACTCGCCTGGGTGAGATGTTCAGCGGCGCCGGCACTGTGATGACGACTGGCCAGGCCTCCGGCCCGGTGAACTACGACGTGGCCCGCCAACTGGCGAAGAGCTCGATCGGGTTTGTGGCGCCGATCCCGGCTGCCACGACCTCGGCCGTCGGCGATGCAGTGCACCTCGCCGAGACGTGGCTGGACGGGGTAACCGCGATCCCGGCGGGCACCACCAAGGCCGTCGCCTGGTCGCCCAATGACTGGGTGGACAACACGCTTGAGACGTGGAAGCGGCTATGCGACCCGATGGCCCAGCAGATCTCGACGGTCTGGGCGGCGGCGCTGCCCGAGGAAGCCAAGAATATGGCCGGCCCGCTGCTGTCGATCATGTCGCAGATGGGCGGCATGGCGTTCGGCTCGCAGCTGGGCCAGGCGTTGGGCCGGTTATCGCGCGAAGTGCTGACCTCCACTGACATCGGCCTGCCGCTGGGACCGAAGGGGGTTGCGGCACTGCTGCCAGAAGCCATCGAGTCGTTCGCTGACGGACTCGAGCGACCGCGCAGCGAGATCCTGACCTTCCTGGCAGCGCGTGAGGCCGCGCACCACCGGTTGTTCAGCCATGTGCCGTGGCTGGCCAGTCAGCTGCTCGGCGCGGTCGAGGCCTA
>NZ_DASRBZ010000332.1:0-2576 GCF_035653355.1 Mycobacterium sp.
CGGCGTTGCGGCGCAGCTCCTCGGCCGCCAGCTGGGGATCGGCGAGCCACGGCAGCTGCAAGGGGATGATCCGCTCGGGGAAGCTGCCGGCCCACACCTCGAGATGCCAGTCGTTCCAGGCCCGCAGCACCGCCAACCCGAGCTCAGGGTCCTTGCTCTTCCAAAACACGGTCCCGGCGAAGCCGGCGATCAACGAGGGGAAGTTCAGCGACGCCCAGATGCCCGCGATCTCCATGTCGGCGATGCGAGCTTTGATGTCCCAACAGCCGCGGCGCATTTCGTCGAACCGGGCCGGCTCCATGCTCCATTCCTCGGGTGGCCGTCCGATCACCGCGTTTAGCCCGACATTGGGGTATTCGCAGTCCTCGTAGCGCCACACCTGGCGCCCGTCGTCGGTCTCGACGATCCTCGGTGCCCGATCGGCCAGCGCAGTGGGGACCCGGTCGTCGAACATATCGGGTGGTTCGATGACGTGGTCGTCGACGGAGATCAGCACATGCTGACGCTCGCGCGGAGCGGGGTCTGGCAGCAGCGCCATACCTGATGACTATCGTCGGCTTTTGGGCTGCAAGTCAATACGGGATGAGCTACCGAATCGACTACCGGATCGACTACCGGGGCAGCGGTTGGCGCACGAGCGCCCGCGGCTGGGTGAACGCCCGGATGCCCTCGACCCCGAGTTCTCGGCCCAGGCCCGACTGGCGGACGCCGCCGAACGGCAGCCGCGGATCCTGGGCCGCCATGCCGTGGCAGTTGATGCTGACGGTGCCGGCCACCAACTGTGCCGCGATCCGCTCGGCCAGCGCATCGTCACCGGACCACACCGAGGCGGTCAGCCCGAAGTCGGTGGCGTTGGCCGCGGCCACGGCATCGTCGATGTCGTCGTAGCCGAAGATCGGCAGCACCGGCCCGAACTGCTCCTCGGTGGCCAGCGCGGAGTCAGGCGCCAGATCGGTGACCACGGTCGGCAACACGAAATACCCGCCCGCATCGGCGTCTTCGGAGCGGATGCGGCCAGCGGCGCGCACCGTCGCGCCCCGGGCCTCGGCGTCGGCGACCAACGCAGCCACCCGGTTTCGTCCGGCGGCGGTATGCAGCGGCCCCAGCGTGGTTACCTCGGCCAAACCGTCGCCCACCACCTCGCGCTCGCAGCGGGCCAGCACCGCGTCGGCCAGCTCGCCGACCCGCTGGCGCGGGGCGTAGAGCCGCTTGATCGCCATGCATACCTGACCGCCGGTGGTGTAGGTGGCGGTCACCAGCTGCTCGACAAGCTGGTCGGTGACCTCGACGTCAGGGGCGATGATCGCGGGGTCGTTGCCGCCGAGTTCCAGCAGCACCGGCGTCAGGCGTGCCGCGGCGGCCGCCATGACGGCACGGCCGGTGGCCACCCCGCCCGTCAACGAAATGACATCGATGCCCGGATGGGTGATCAGCGCCTGAGCGAGCTCACTGCCCGGTCCGGCAACAACGTTCACCACACCCGACGGCAGTCCAGCGGCGAACGCTGCGCCCAACTGCAGCGCGGCCAGCGGACACGTCGGCGGCACCTTGACCACCGCGGTGTTGCCGGCGGCCAGTGCCGACGTCAGCTTGGTCATCGTCAGCGCCAGCGGCCAGTTGAACGGAAGCACAAGGGCCGCAACACCGTACGGCTCGCGCCGCAGCCGTGGGTAGCTCGCCTGCGGATCGACCCGCTCTGGCGCGACCGCCGCCTCGGCCATCGAACCGATCAACGATGCCAGCACCGGCGCGGTGTCGATTTCGAAGCTGGCCTCCGAGAGCACCTTGCCGTGCTCGCGGGTGTACAGCCGGGCGCCGTCCTGCGCCTTGAGCTGTTCGGCCGCTGCGGCTGCGGCGGCGCTGACCGCAGCGACCCGCTCCGCCACGTCCAGTGCGCGCCAGCCCGGCGCTGCCCGCCTCGCAGCCCGGACGGCGGCATCGAGCTGCGCGTCGTCGGCGGCGGGGGCGTGGCCGACGATCTCGGCCGGCCGCGCCGGGTTGTGCACCGGGTAGGTGCCGGCATCACCTTCCCGTGGCTGGCCGCCGATGGTGAGCAGCGCTGCGGCTTCGGAGGGTGCTTTCGCCGACGTCGTTGTCATTGGCGTCTCCTTCCCGGCCCGCTTGACCAGGTGCGGTGGTCACGCCATGGTAAGTCACTGTGACGCAGATCTCAGATTCCCTGCGATGAAGGCGGTCGTGCTGCGGGAGGCCGGTCAACCTTGCGCGGTGGAGGAGCTGACATTGCGGCCGGTCGGCCGCCGCGAGGTGAAGGTGCGGTTGGCCGCCAGCGGCGTCTGCCACACCGATCTGTCGGTGCGCGACGGCGGCATGCCGGCGCTGCTCCCTTGCACGCTTGGGCACGAGGGCGCCGGAGTCGTCACCGAGATCGGCGAGGAGGTCAGGACGGTGGCCGCTGGCGACCACGTCGTGCTCACCTGGAATGTGCCGTGCCGCTCCTGCCCACATTGCCTGCGGGGCGAAACCCATCTGTGTCCCCAAGGCATCGGGCATGCCTTCGGCGAGCCGTACGCCGAAAGCTCCTCAGGGCCGGTGTGGCCCTCGATGGGTGCCGGAAC
>NZ_DASRBZ010000333.1:0-6086 GCF_035653355.1 Mycobacterium sp.
CCCGCCGTCTACGTCCCGCTGCCCATCGGCAACGGCGAACAGCGGCTGAACGCGCTGCCCGTCGTCAACGCCGGCGGCGGCCTGCTGGTCGCAGACGCCGACTTGACCCCCCGGTTCGTGGCGGAACAGGTGGCCGGGCTGCTCAACGACCCGCCCCGGCTGGCGGCGATGACGGCGGCTGCCGCCCGGGCCGGGCATCCCGATGCGGCACAGCGGGTGGCTCAGGCCGCCCTCGACGTGGCACGCGAAGCACGGGGGGCGCGTGAGCGGCGGCCGACGGGAACGGGGTGACGGTGAGCGACTCGTCGCTGCCGCCGGAGTTGCAGCGGGTGCATATGGTCGGCATCGGGGGAGCGGGCATGTCAGGCATTGCCCGCATCCTGCTGGACCGCGGCGGGATGGTCTCGGGCTCTGATGCTAAAGAGTCGCGGGGTGTGCGTGCGCTGCGCGCCCGCGGTGCACTGATCCGCATCGGCCACGACACCTCGTCGCTGGATCTGCTGCCCGGCGCCCCGACCGCTGTCATCACCACTCACGCCGCTATTCCCAAGACCAACCCCGAGCTCGTCGAAGCCCGGCGCCGCGGCATCCCGGTGCTGCTAAGACCGGCGGTGCTGGCGAAGCTGATGGCCGGGCGCACCACTTTGATGGTCACCGGCACGCACGGTAAGACGACGACGACCTCAATGCTGATCGTCGCGCTGCAGCACTGTGGGCTCGATCCGTCGTTCGCGGTCGGAGGCGAGTTGGGGGAGGCCGGGACCAACGCCCACCACGGCAGCGGCGACTACTTCGTCGCCGAGGCTGACGAAAGTGACGGCTCGCTACTGGAGTACACGCCCCACGTCGCGGTCGTCACCAACATCGAATCCGATCATCTGGACTTCTTCGGCAGCGTTGATGCGTATACCTCGGTGTTCGACTCGTTTGTCGAACGCCTTGCCCCCGGCGGAGCGCTGGTGGTCTGCACCGACGATCCGGGAGCGGCCGCGCTGGCGGAACACACTGCGGCACTGGGCATTCGGGTGCTGCGGTATGGCAGCCAGCCGGCCGATCACTCCTCCGCAAGCGGGCGGTACGCCCCTACCGCGACGCTGCTGTCGTGGGAGCAGCAGGGTACCGGCGCGGTGGCGCACATCCAGCTGGCCGGCGACCCCAACCCGTGGGCGATGCGGCTCTCGGTGCCGGGGCGGCACATGGCGCTCAACGCGTTAGGCGCATTCCTGGCCGCGATCGAAATCGGCGCCCCGCCCGAGTCGGTGCTCGACGGGCTGGCAGGTTTTGAAGGGGTACGCCGGCGATTCGAACTGATCGGGACTGCGGCGTCGGTGCGGGTTTTCGACGACTACGCCCACCACCCGACGGAAATCAGCGCGACGCTGGCCGCGGTCCGCACACTGCTGGAGCAAAGCGGCAACGGTCGGGCGGTGGTGGTGTTCCAGCCCCATTTGTATTCGCGGACAAAGGCTTTCGCCGCCGAGTTCGGCCATGCCCTCGATGCCGCCGACGAGGTCTTCGTGCTCGACGTCTATGGCGCGCGCGAACAACCGCTGCCGGGGGTGAGCGGAGCCAGTGTGGCCGAGCACGTCAGCGTGCCGGTGCACTATGTCCCGGATTTCTCCGCCGTCGCCGAGACGGTGGCCGCGGCGGCACGGCCCGGTGACGTCGTGGTCACCATGGGTGCCGGCGACGTGACCATGCTCGCGCCGGAGATCGTGACCGCGCTGCGGGTGCGCGCCAACCGCATTCTGCCTGGCCGTCCCGGGGAGCACTGGTGAGCGAGCCCACGGCCGGGCCGGCGACCGAGGCGGTGACGGAGCCGATCGGCACCCCGGAGGGCGAAACTTCCGAATCGGGGGCGATCCGCTTCGAAGGCCCGCGTCGTCGGGCCCGAGAGGAACGCGCTCAGCGACGAGCCGCGGAAGCCCGGGCCAGGGCCATCGAAGAGGCGCGCCGGGAGGCCAAACGCAAGGCCGGTGGCGGCGTGCTCGGCGAGGGGAAACCCGTTCCGCGGGGCGCGGTTCGCGGGTTGAAGTTGATGCTCGCGACGGTGCTGTTGGCGGTGGTCACCGTGGGGCTGGGGCTGATCCTGTACTTCACGCCGGTGATGTCGGCGCGCAGCATCGTCGTCGCCGGCACCGGCGCGGTGACCCGCGAAGAGGTACTCGACGCGGCGAAGGTGCGGCCCGGGACGCCGCTGCTGCAGATCGACACCGACGCAGTCGCCGACCGGGTGGCGGCGATACGGCGGGTGGCCAGCGCGCGGGTCCAGCGGCAGTATCCGTCGGCGCTGCGAATCACCATCGTCGAGCGGATTCCCGTGGTGGTCAAGGACTTTCCCGACGGCCCGCACCTCTACGACCATGACGGAGTCGACTTCGCGACCGCGCCGCCGCCACCGTCGCTGCCCTACATCGACGTTGACAATCCCGGTCCGACGGATCCGGCCACCAAGGCCGTGCTGGCGGTGCTCACCGCGCTGCGCCCGGAAGTGGCGGGCCAGGTCGGCCGAGTCGCGGCTCCGTCGGTTTCCTCCATCACTTTGACGCTGGCCGACGGGCGAACCGTCATCTGGGGGACCAGCGACCGCACCGAGGAGAAGGCCGAGAAATTGGCCGCGCTGTTGACGCAGCCGGGCCGAACCTACGACGTGTCCAGCCCGGATCTACCGACGGTCAAGTAAGCGGTGCCGCGGGGCGCCGCCGAAAAATGGCCGAAATTCAAGGCGACGCGTCGGCGCGCCTGCATCACGAGTACGCGCCGCGGCCATACCGTTCTGGTTGCGCGGAACTACTTGACATAACTCTAAGCCTAAGGTTGAGGTTGAGGGTTTTAGGACTCGCCGAGAGTCGCCAGGGAGCTTCGCCACCAGGCCAAGCCCACCAGGGAGGAAGACGCAATGATGACCCCCCCGCATAACTACCTGGCCGTCATCAAAGTCGTGGGTATCGGCGGCGGCGGTGTCAATGCCGTCAACCGGATGATCGAGCAGGGCCTCAAAGGCGTGGAGTTCATCGCCATCAACACCGACGCCCAAGCGCTGTTGATGAGCGATGCCGATGTCAAACTCGACGTCGGCCGTGACTCCACCCGGGGCCTCGGCGCCGGCGCCGATCCGGAGGTAGGGCGCAAGGCCGCCGAAGACGCCAAGGACGAGATCGAAGAGCTGTTGCGCGGGGCCGACATGGTGTTCGTCACCGCCGGTGAAGGCGGCGGTACCGGCACCGGCGGGGCCCCCGTCGTGGCCAGCATCGCCCGCAAGCTCGGCGCGTTGACGGTCGGGGTGGTCACCCGGCCGTTCTCGTTCGAGGGCAAGCGGCGCAGCCAACAAGCCGAAACCGGCATCGCGACGCTGCGGGAAAGCTGCGACACGCTGATCGTGATCCCCAACGATCGGCTGCTGCAGATGGGCGACGCCCAAGTGTCGTTGATGGATGCCTTCCGCAGCGCCGACGAGGTGCTGCTCAACGGTGTGCAGGGCATCACCGACCTGATCACCACGCCGGGCCTGATCAATGTCGACTTCGCTGACGTCAAGGGCATCATGTCTGGGGCCGGCACCGCGCTGATGGGCATCGGCTCCGCCCGCGGCGAGGGACGAGCGCTCAAAGCCGCCGAGATCGCGATCAACTCACCGCTGCTGGAACAGTCCATGGAGGGCGCACAGGGTGTCCTGATGTCGATCGCCGGCGGCAGCGACCTGGGCCTGTTCGAGATCAACGAGGCGGCGTCACTGGTGCAAGACGCCGCCCATCAAGACGCCAACATCATTTTCGGGACCGTCATCGACGATTCACTCGGTGACGAGGTGCGTGTCACGGTCATTGCGGCCGGTTTCGCGTCGACCGGACCGAGCCGCAGGCCCATCGGGGGCGGTAGTGAAACCCCGACGATCGCCGCAGGGAAACACGGCAAAGTCTCCTCGACGCTCTTCGAGCCGGCCGACGCGGTCAGCGTCCCGGTGCCCACCAACGGCACGACGTTCAACATCGGCGGCGATGACGACGACGAGGACGTCGACGTGCCGCCGTTCATGCGGCGCTAGCCGTCCTTCGGCCAAGCGTGCGTGTTTGCACACGACACACCGATGACCGGTGTACATCTCTGCACGCTCGCCCGAGAAACCTGGACGGTCCGGATACTGGGCAGGTGAGCTATCGCATCCGGCGGGTCACCACCACCCGGGCCGGCGGTGTCTCGGCGCCGCCGTTCGACACGTTCAACCTCGGCGACCACGTCGGTGACGACCCCGCGGCGGTGGCGGCCAACCGGGCGCGGCTGGCCGCTGCGATCGGACTCGACGCCAACCGGCTGGTGTGGATGAATCAGGTTCACGGAGATCACGTCGAGGTGGTGGAGCAGCCGCAGAGTGCCGCCGTCGGCGGCAGGGCGGGCACCGACGCATTGGTGACCGCGACGCCGCGGCTGGCGCTGGCCGTGGTGACGGCGGACTGCGTGCCGGTGTTGATGGCCGACGCGCGGGCCGGCGTGGTGGCGGCGGTGCACGCCGGACGCGTCGGCGCGCAGCGCGGCGTGGTGGCGCGGGCGCTGGAGACGATGTTGGCTCTCGGTGCGCACACCGAAGACATCTCTGTCCTGCTCGGCCCCGCGGTCAGCGGGCGCAACTACGAAGTGCCCGCAGCGATGGCCGACGAGGTCGCCGCGGCCCTGCCCGGCAGCCGTACCACCACCTCAGCCGGCACACCCGGACTCGACTTGCGGGCCGGAATAGCTTGCCAATTGAGCGATTTGGGCGTTAAAGCCATCGACATCGACCCGCGCTGCACTGTGGACGACCCGAGCCTGTTCAGCCACCGCCGCGACGCGCCGACGGGGCGGCTGGCGTCGCTGGTGTGGATGGAATGAACGCCGTGGCCGACGTCGGGCCGAGCCGGGACCCCCGAGAAGAGCGCGAATCGGAATTGACCAATGCTTTGGCGGCGCTGCGATCCCGATTGGCAGCGGCCGCCGAGGCGGCGCGCCGCAAACTCGAAGAAATTGAGCTTTTACCGATTACCAAATTCTTTCCAGCAACCGATGTTGTGATTTTGTCGCTACTGGGTTGTGCATCCGTTGGCGAATCCCGCGATCAGGAAGCATCGGCGAAGGTCCGTGAAGTCGCCCGGTTATTAGGCCCGGCGTCACCGCCGCTGCGTTGGCACATGGTCGGTCAGATTCAGCGCAACAAGGCCCGGTCACTGGCCCGCTGGGCGCACACGGTCCACTCGGTCAGCAGCGTCCGCACGGCGGCCGCGCTCGACCGGGCTGTCGGTGCGGCCCGCGCGGAGGGCCAGCGTCGCGACCCGCTGCGGGCCTACGTGCAGATCAGCCTGGACGGCGACGTGTCCCGCGGCGGCGTCGACGTCTCGGCGCCCGACGCGGTCGACGAGGTCTGCGCGGAGATTGCGGCCGCCGCGAACCTCGAACTGGTCGGGTTGATGGGAATTCCACCACTGGACTGGGATCCCGACGCGGCCTTCGAACTCCTGCAAGCCGAGCACGAGCGGGTCCGCCGGTCGCACCCGGGCGCGGTCGGCCTGTCCGCAGGGATGTCCAACGACCTGGAACTGGCGATAAAACATGGTTCGACCTGTGTGCGTGTCGGTACCGCGCTATTGGGTCCTCGACCGTTACGGTCACCGTGATACGTCACTGTAGTCACACCTTCATCAAAGGCACCGCATCCAGAAGGGGTCACGCGATGAGCACTCTGCACAAGGTCAAGGCCTACTTCGGTATGGCTCCGATGGAGGACTACGAGGACGAGTACTACGACGACGACCGCGCTCCGTCCCGCAGCGGCTACTCCCGGCACCGCTTCGACGACGGCTATAGCCGCTACGAAGGGCGGGACTACGACGATCCGCGCGGCGAGCCCGACGACTATCCGCCGGGCAGCTACCGCAGCGGCTACCCCGACGACCACCGGTTCCGGCCCCGCGACTATGACCGCAGCGAGCTGGGCCGGCCTCGATTCGGGCTGTTGCGGGGCTCGACCCGCGGCGCGCTGGCCATGGACCCCCGCCGGATGGCGATGCTGTTCGACGAGGGCAGCCCGCTGTCGAAGATCACGACGCTGCGGCCCA
>NZ_DASRBZ010000334.1:0-6489 GCF_035653355.1 Mycobacterium sp.
TGTTGCGCACGGAACTTTTCCGCACGAAAGCCGGCGCGCTGTCGGCCAACGGCAAGCGGCTGCTGGCCAACCTGCAGGAGGCGAAATCCCGGCCGCTCTGGCGGGTACTGGTGGCGCTGTCCATCCGCCATGTGGGGCCGACGGCCGCGCGGGCGCTGGCCACCGAGTTCGGCAGCCTGGACGCGATCATGTCGGCGTCGACCGAGCAGCTGGCCGCTGTCGAGGGTGTCGGGCCCACGATCGCCGCCGCCGTCACAGAGTGGTTCGGCGTCGACTGGCATCGCGCGATCGTCGAGAAGTGGCGGGCCGCGGGCGTGCGGACGGCCGACGAGCGCGACACCAGCGTGCCCCGCACGCTGGAAGGGCTGACGATCGTGGTTACCGGATCGCTGACCGGCTTCTCGCGCGACGACGCCAAGGAGGCCATCGTGGCGCGGGGCGGCAAGGCAGCCGGCTCGGTGTCGAAGAAGACCGACTACGTTGTCGCTGGCGATTCGCCCGGTTCGAAATACGACAAGGCCGTCGAGCTGGGTGTGCCCATCCTTGACGAGGACGGGTTCCGCAAGCTGCTAGCGGAGGGGCCGCAAGGAATCTCAGCCGCGCACTGACGGCCGCAGCTCAGTTCACCACGACACGGGTAGTTCGACGAGCCCGCCGGCCAGTACGTCGCTACGCACAGTCAGCATCGCCGGATCTACCGTAAGGTGCATCGACGGAAAGCGTGGAATTAGTTGGCTAAACACAGTTTTCAACTCGATACGCGCCAAAGGGGCCCCAATGCAATAACGTGCGCCGTATCCGAAGGTGAGGTGAGGTGCGTGTTTGCCGGCGAGGTCCAGGTCGTCGGGTTGGCCGAAAACCGTCGGGTCGTGATTGGCCGAGCCAATGTCAAGCAGCACTAGGTCTCCGGTGTGGATTGCAACGCCATCGATCTCGAAGTCTGTTCGTGCGTAGCGGGGTATGCCGCCGACGCCGCCACCGGAACTCGTTGCCCGCAATAGCTCCTCGACCGCGCTCGGAATCAGCGCGGGGGTAGCCCAAAGCGCCCGCCAATGAGCGGGATTCGTCAGCAACATCAATGCCGAAAGTCCGATCGCAACCACGGTGGTCTCGTGTCCGGCGAAGAGCAATGCCATTGACAGCAGGGCGGCTTCGGCGTCCGATACGCCCGGGGTGGCGCACAGTCGAGAGATCACGTCGTCGTCGGGATGAGAGCGTTTGTGTTCGACCAGCTTCATGGCGTAGCTGAACAGTTCGGCCAGGCCATGCTCTGAGCGTGCGTGATCGCATACGTTGGCGGTGTCCTGAGTCCAGGCGCGGAACTGGTCACGATCGGAGTACGGCACGCCCAGCAGTTCGCAGATCACCAGAATTGGCAACGGCACAGCCAAATTCGCGTGCAGGTCGGCTGGCGGACCGTGTTGCGTGATTTCGTCGAGCAGTCCGCTGCTGAGCGCTTCGACCCTCGGTACCAAAGACCGCAAATGCCGGGGCGAGAAGTGCGGCTGCAACAATGAACGCATTCGTGCGTGGTCGGCCTCCTCGGTGTCGAAGTTGCCCAGCGGACCACCGAACAATGCCGACTGCCCAATGCGTGCGGCGGTATGGGGTTCGGGATGTCCGCGACCGAGTCGGTCGTCTTCGAGCAAACGCCGCACCTCTGCATAGCCGGTGACCAGCCATGCTTCGTGACCTACCGGCGTATGGATTCGATGGATAGGCCCCTGCGACTGCAACGCGCGCAGTTGCTGCGGGAGTTGGAGGGGACGTGTCTGCGGGAAAGGCAGCCGGGCTGATGTCGTCACCGCATCCTCCGTTGAAGACCTCTTGTATAAGATACTATAGACAAGGCTGGTTGTAAATTATGCCTTTAATATGAGGAGGTTGCCGGTGACGGTTGCCCGAACCGAGCCGACGCGACGGCTGCCTCGCGCGCAACGGCGCGAACAGATTCTCGATGCCGCGACTCGGGCTTTCGCGCGCGCCGGCTTCGCCAACACCGGCCTCGATGTCATCGCCGCCGAAGCTGGTGTCACTCCGGTGATCCTGTACCGGCACTTCGCCTCGAAGGCTGACCTCTACCGCGAAGTGCTCGACAACGGTTACCGCCGGCTACGGCAGGCCACCGGCGGGGACGAGTTCGACGACGGCAGCATCCCCGCGCTAGTGCGTGCAGCGGCTGCTGATCCCGACGCCTTCCGACTGCTGTTTCGCTACGCGGCCCGTGAACCCGAATTTCGCGACGTCATGGAAACCGTCAACGACAGCGGTACCGAGATCACGCGGCGCCACCTTGCTGACATAGCCGACGAGCGGTGGCGAAGCTGGGCAGCACACCTCTTGCCGAGCCTCACCACCGACGCCGTCATCGCCTGGCTTGACGCCGGCCAGCCCGACCCTGATCAGGCCGCCGGCCGTATCCGACATGTGGTCGATGCGGTGCTCCAGGCCGCCGAGCCGCAGTGATTCGACGAGCGCGCTCGTTCAGCGCAGCATCGTCGCCACGATGCCGGCGAGGTATCCCAGCCGCGCCACCTCCGACGGACGAAAAGCCGGTCCACCAGGCCGGCCCAGCATCACCGCGGTGTGTGGGTCACCCAGGGGCGCCGCCACCAGGGTGGTGTCCATATCGCGCCAGGCCGGCGGCACCCAGTCGGCGGTGCCGTCCAACGCCTCGGCGCGCCGGATCGGCAACCACGGTGCCGACGACACCTTCGTTTCCGGCGCGCCTGGACTGCCCACCATCACATCCAGGCCTGTGCCGGTCTTGCGCACGACCGTGCACCAGCCCACCCGCAGCACGCGCGGGGCTTCGTCGGCCAGCACCTTCAGCCGGGAATCGTTGTCGCCGGCCGCCGCGACGTGGTCGAGAAGCTCCAGCTCCCGGTGAGCTTCCAACAGCCCGGTATGCGGTCGCAGGCTGTCCACCCGGATGCCCTTGAGCGCTTCGGCTGCGGTGATCAAGCTGTCCGGCATCGCCCCCGGCGGCAGCTCGACCACCAGGTCGTCGATCGCGTACCCGGAGGCGCGGTCCACCACGTCGAGCGACAAAATGTCGGCGCCGACCGAGCCGAGCGCCACGGCCAAAGAGCCGAGGCTGCCCGGTCGGTCCACCAATTGGACGCGCAGCAGATACGACGGCACGCGCAACACTGTGACACAGCGATACGCCGACGGCATTTCGGCCGCTAACCGTTCTGGCTGGGTGACTGCACCGCTAAGCCGCAGATTAGGCTTTTCGGTCGTGTCCCAGATCTCCCGCATCTCCCGTCAGGAGGTCGCGCACCTGGCTCGGCTGGCCCGCCTGGCGTTGACCGACGCCGAGCTGGACAGCTTTGCCACCCAGCTCGACGCCATCTTGACCCACGTCAGCGTGATCCAAGCCGTCGACGTCACCGGCGTCGAAGCGACCGACAACCCGCTCAGAGACGTCAACGTCACCCGGCCCGACGAGATCATGCCGTGCTTGACCCAGCAGGAAGCGCTCGCCCAGGCGCCCGAGGCCGTCGACGGCCGCTTCGCCGTTCCCAAGATCCTCGGTGAGCCGCAGTGACCGACATCGTCCGGCTGGACGCCGCCAGCTTGGCCGCCAAGATCGCCGACAAGGAACTGTCGTCCACCGAGCTCACCCAGGCGTGCCTCGACCAGATCCAGGCAACCGACGATCGGTACAACGCGTTCTTGCATGTTGCCGCAGAGCAGGCATTGGCCGCGGCCGGCACGGTCGACAAGTCGCTGGCCGCCGGCGAGCCGCTGCCGTCCCCGCTGGCCGGCGTGCCGCTGGCGCTCAAGGATGTGTTCACCACCGTCGACATGCCCACGACCTGCGGATCCAAGATTCTCGAAGGCTGGCGATCCCCGTACGACGCCACGCTCACTACGCGGCTGCGTGCGGCCGGCATCCCGATCCTGGGCAAGACCAACATGGACGAGTTCGCGATGGGCTCGTCGACCGAGAACTCCGCCTACGGCCCCACCCGCAATCCGTGGGACGTCGAGCGGGTGCCCGGCGGCTCTGGCGGCGGCACGGCGGCGGCGCTGGCCGCGTTTGAGGCGCCGCTGGGCATCGGGACCGACACCGGCGGCTCGATCCGCCAGCCCGCCGCGCTGACCGCAACGGTCGGCGTCAAGCCGACGTACGGAACGGTGTCGCGGTACGGGCTGGTGGCCTGCGCGTCGTCGCTGGATCAGGGCGGCCCGTGCGCACGCACGGTGCTGGATACCGCGCTGCTGCACCAGGTGATCGCGGGGCATGACGCTAAAGACTCGACCTCCGTCGACGCGCCGGTGCCCGACGTGGTGGGTGCCGCCAAGGCCGGCGCCGACGGCGATCTGCGCGGTGTGCGCATCGGCGTGGTACGCCAGCTCCACAGCGGCGAGGGTTACCAGCCGGGCGTGCTGGCGTCGTTCAACGCCGCTGTCGAGCAGTTGACCGCACTCGGTGCCGACGTGAGCGAAGTCGATTGTCCGCACTTCGATTACGCGCTGGCCGCCTACTACCTGATCCTGCCGTCGGAGGTGTCCAGCAACCTGGCCCGCTTCGACGCTATGCGCTACGGGCTGCGGGTCGGCGACGACGGCACGCACAGCGCCGAGGAGGTGATGGCGCTGACCCGCGCCGCTGGATTCGGCCCAGAAGTTAAGCGGCGCATCATGATTGGCACGTATGCGCTGTCTGCCGGTTACTACGACGCTTATTACAACCAGGCACAGAAGGTGCGCACGTTGATCGCGCGCGATCTCGACGAGGCGTACAGAACGGTCGACGTGCTGGTGTCGCCGACGACACCGACCACGGCGTTCCGGTTGGGGGAGAAGGTCGACGATCCGCTGGCGATGTACCTGTTCGACCTGTGCACGCTGCCGTTGAACCTGGCCGGCCACTGTGGCATGTCGGTGCCGTCGGGGTTGTCACCGGACGACAACCTTCCCGTCGGGTTGCAGGTCATGGCGCCGGCATTGGCCGACGATCGCCTTTACCGGGTGGCGGCGGCCTACGAGGCCGCGCGCGGGCCGCTGCCGTCGGCCGTCTAGCGCGAGCAGACGCAAAAGTGCCGTGAAACCGGGCGTTTTGGGTGCTTTTGCATCTGCTGGCCGGGCAAGATGAGGGCATGCGGATCGGGATTCTCACCGGGGGCGGCGACTGCCCGGGGCTCAACGCCGTCATCCGGGCAGTGGTGCGCACCTGCGACGCCCGCTACGGCTCGGCGGTGGTCGGCTTCCAAGACGGTTGGCGCGGGCTGCTGGAGAACCGGCGCATCCAGTTGCACAACGACGACCGCAACGACCGGCTGCTGACCAAGGGCGGAACGATGCTGGGCACCGCCCGTGTGCACCCCGACAAGCTGCGGGCCGGGTTGAACCAGATTATGCAGACCCTCGACGACAACGGAATCGACGTGCTGATCCCGATCGGCGGTGAAGGCACTCTGACTGCCGCCCATTGGCTGTCCGAAGAGAACGTCCCGGTCGTCGGGGTGCCGAAGACCATCGACAACGACATCGATTGCACCGATGTGACTTTCGGACACGACACCGCGTTGACTGTCGCCACCGAGGCCATCGACCGGTTGCACAGCACCGCCGAATCGCACCAGCGGGTCATGCTGGTGGAGGTGATGGGCCGGCACGCCGGCTGGATCGCCTTGAATGCTGGTTTGGCGTCCGGTGCTCACATGACATTGATTCCCGAACAGCCCTTCGACGTCGAAGAGGTGTGCCGGCTGGTCAAGGGACGCTTCCAGCGGGGTGACTCACATTTCATCTGCGTGGTCGCCGAGGGCGCCAAACCGGTTCCTGGGTCGATGAATTTGCGGGAAGGCGGCGTCGACGAGTTCGGACATGAGCGTTTCACCGGGGTGGCCGCGCAGCTTGCGAGTGAGGTGGAGAAACGCATCAACAAGGACGTGCGGGTGACGGTGCTCGGGCATGTCCAACGCGGTGGCACACCGACCGCCTTCGATCGGGTGCTGGCTACCAGGTTCGGGGTCAACGCGGCCGACGCTGCACACACCGGCGAGTACGGGATGATGGTGTCGCTGCGCGGGCAAGACATCGGCCGTGTGCCGCTGGCCGATGCGGTGCGCCAGCTCAAGCTGGTACCGCAGACTCGCTACGACGACGCCGCCGCCTTCTTCGGCTGACGCGTCGGCCGGACAATCCCGCGAATGCGTCCGCGTAGCTGCCCGACGACCGGGCTCTCGCCGCCGACCTCGGGGGCGAAGACCTCGCCGCCCGGCACGGTGACCGAAAGGATCTTGTTCGACCACCCATGCCGCGCGGAAGACGCAACGACGCTGAAGTGGTTGTGCTGGCGATCAACCACATCGAACCGGGCGGGCGTCGACACCCTCACTTCGGCTGTCCCCCGAATGCACTTCACGGTTGATATGTCCACGGTTCATGCCCGCACAACCGCTGCGTGGCTCGGCGGCCGGCGGCAACGTTGCGGCGCGGCTGGCGATTGTCGCGGGGATCATTGTGTCCGGG
>NZ_DASRBZ010000335.1:0-6620 GCF_035653355.1 Mycobacterium sp.
CAGTGCTGGCCGAGGTATTCGACGGCGCCACACCCGGAGTGCAACAGGACCTGTTCGAGCTCGGCATGGACAGCATCGTCGCGATATCGCTGGCCAATAAGGCCCGCCACCTTGGTGTGACGCCGCGGATGGTGCTGGCGAACCCGACGATCGAATTGCTCGCCGAGGCAGTCGATGCTGGCCAGTTCAAACCGCGCGCCGAGGCGTCGCATGACCCCGACCGGTTCGGCGAGGTCACGCCGTTGCCGATCCTGTCGTGGATGTACGAGCACGGCAACTTCCGCCGGTTCGTTCAGGCCCCTCTGATCGCATTGCCGCCGAATATCACTGAGCCACAACTGCAATCGCTGCTGCAGGCGCTATTGGACCGCCACGACATGCTGCGCGCGCAGCTGGAGGTGCATGATGGTGACTACCGACTGACCACCAGGTCCCCGGGAGTGGTGCGCGCCGTCGACATCCTGACCCGGATCCACGGACCGGTCGACGACACCCTCAACGCGCACGCACATGCGGTGATCGACCGCATCGACCCGTTCGCCGGTGCCATGGTGCAGGCGCTGTGGTGCGACGACCCCGATGGCGGCTCTCTGCTTGTCGTCATGCATCACTTGGCCACCGATGCGCTGTCGTGGTTTGTGGTGATGGCCGGCCTAGCGGACGGCTGGGAGCAGCTATGTGCCGGTGAAAACCCTGTGTTGCCAGGCGAATACACGACCTATCGGGAATTCGCGCGGCTGCTCGAGCAGCGCAGCCGCCGCACGGAAGTCGCGGCGCAACGCGACTACTGGCTGGCCCAGCTGCGCGGGCCAGACCCGGCGCTGGGTTCCCGGATGCCCGATCCGCGCCGCGACACCTGGGCGTCCTTGCGGCTGACCATGGCTCACAGCGAGGTCACCGATACCCAGCTCATGCTGGACAAGATCGCATCGGCCGGCGCGAACACCGGCGTGCGGGAATTCCTGCTGGCCGCACTGACGATGACGCTGACCTCGTGGCGGATCCGCCGCGGCGACCCGCTCGGCGACGGGCTGCTGGTCGCGCTGGAGGGTCACGGACGCGAAGACGAGCTGTTAGAAAGCGGGGGTCCGGGTTGCGCAGTGGACACCTCGAACACCGCGGGCTGGTTCACCACTATCTTCCCGGTCCGGCTTAACTACCCCGGGCGTCCGGTTGACGTGGACACCGCTCGCCGGGAACCCACCGCCGCTCGCCTTCTATTGGAAGCGGTCACCGAGCGCATCGCTGCGGTTCCCAACAACGGACTGGATTACGGACTGCTGCGCTACCAGCGCCGTAATCCCGATCTGGTCGCTGCACCGCACCCGCAGGTGCAGTTCAACTACGTCGGCCGGCTCGACCTGACCCCACAGCCCGAAGGCTGCGCGCCTTGGACGCTGATCACCGACCCCGCCCGGCATACCTGGTTGTCACGAGCTCCCGAACCGGACTTGCCGCTGCGCTACACCTTCGACGTGGTGCCCGTCGTGCATCCCACCGCGGCAGGGCCGCAGCTGGTGACCAGCTGGCGCTGGAGCGACCGGCTGAGCACCGAAAGCGAGGCCAATCAGTTGGCGGCGCTGTGGTGCGACGCAGTCGCGACGCTGGCGGCTGCGCTATGAGCCCAACAGGGGAGGCAACATGACCACGCTTGCGGTGCTGGGCGCAGGAGCCAAAGCGGTGGCTGTCGCCGCAAAAGCAACAGCCTTGCGCGACATGGGAATTCAACCACCCGACGTCATCGCCGTCGAACGCACAGAGATCGCCGCAAACTGGCAGGCCAGTGGCGGCTGGACCGACGGCGCGCAACGGCTGGGCACCAGCCCGGAGAAAGACGTCGGCTTCCCGTACCGGTCGTCGTTAGTTCCCCGGCGCAACGCCGAACTTGACGAGCGGATGACGCGCTACAGCTGGCAGTCATATCTGATCGCCACCGGGCAGTTCGCAGCGTGGATCGACCGCGGCCGGCCCGCGCCCACCCACCGCCGCTGGGGTCAGTACTTGCGCTGGGTGGCCGAGCAAGTCGGGATGACCGTCGTGGACGGCGAGGTCGAACGGCTCGGCCTCGACGGCGACCGGTGGGCGCTCCATACCCACGAAACCACCGTGCACGCCGACGCTTTGATGATCACCGGGCCAGGGCAAGCCGAAAAATCGCTGCTACCCGGAAATCCGCGGGTGCTCTCGATCGCCCAGTTCTGGCACCGCGCCGCCGGGCCGGATCGCATTTGCGCAGAGCGGGTGGCGGTGATCGGCGGTGGCGAAACCGCCGCATCGATCCTCAATGAGCTTTTCCGGCACCGGGTTTCGACGATCACGGTGATCTCGCCGCAGGTGACGCTGTTCACCCGCGGCGAGGGGTACTTCGAGAACTCGCTGTTCTCCGACCCGACCGACTGGGGCCTACTGACGCTGCAGGAACGCCGCGACGCAGTCGCGCGCACCGACCGCGGGGTGTTCTCAGCGAGCGTCCAGGAAGCGCTGCTGGCCGACGACCGGATCCGGCACCTGCGGGGCCGGGTCGCTCACGCAGTCGGCCGTGAGGGGCAGATCCGGTTGACGCTGCGCACCGACCGGGGCACCGAAAACCTGGAAACTGTCTACGGTTTCGATCTGGTGATCGACGGGTCCGGCGCCGACCCGCTGTGGTTTTTGACGCTGTTCAGCCAGGACGCGCTTGATCTGCTCGAACTCGGCATGGGTGGACCGTTGACCGGAGAAAGCCTCGAAGAAGCGATCGGCTATGACCTCGCTATCACCGACGTCACCCCAAAGCTCTTCTTGCCCAACCTCGCCGGGCTCAACCAGGGTCCCGGGTTCCCGAACCTCAGCTGTCTGGGGCTGCTGTCGGATCGCATCCTCGGCGCCATGGTCGCCCCGCAGCGCAGCCCGTCCTACCAACCCTCGGCCAGGAGACGCGATGAGCACCAATCCCTTCGATGACGACAACGGAACGTTCTACGTCCTGCTCAATGACGAGGACCAGCACAGCCTGTGGCCGGCCTTCGCTGACATTCCGGCCGGATGGCGGGTGGCATACGGCGACGCCAGCCGGCCCGAGTGCTTGGACTACGTCGAACAGAACTGGACCGATATACGGCCAAAGAGTCTGCGCGAGGCGATAGACGCCCGCTAGACCGCCGACGCTGCCTGCAGCAGCGACATCGCGGAGCTGCGCGACAGCACCCAGCCGCCCTGGTTGACGAACGTGACGTTCTGGGTGACCGGCGCGGTGAGCTTGGGACCCGAGACGGCCACGTCGGCCGTGGCCGACCCAACGCCGGCGGGCTGGATATTCGAGACGTTGAACGACAACGGCAGCTGGCCGCGCTTGGCCGCCTTCTGCAGGGCGTGGTCGGCGGCGTGAGCTTCGACCGGGCTGATGCCGCCTTCGACCAGGCCGCTCTTGTTCGCGAACGAAACGTTGGGATTGGCAAGGCTGGTCAGGACAGTGGACAACTGGTCGGCGGTGGGCAGATTAGCGGTTTGATCATGCGGCAGCGGTGCGCCGAAAACGACAGGCTGCACCGCGGGTGGGACGGTGGATACAAGGCCGCTCAGTCCTGCGGCCGCGGCGCCGATCGCGGACACCGCCGCCATACCGGAGACCAAGGTTTTCACGCTCATCGCTGTCCTTTCGATTACCACAATGTTGTTGTGGTAGCAGTTGTGGGTGTTGACGCTGATGCTGGTGTGTCGTTTGTCGGGCCCGCGACGTTACGCGCGAGCCCGACCAGCGGCGATGTAACGCAACGGAGGGGACTTACGACAAAACCGTCAGCACCGATCACGTGAACTGCACAATGGCACCACCGCGTACGTCCGAATCGAAAGGACCGCCATGACCATGAAGCCCATCCTCACAGGCGTTGCCGCCGTAGCCGCAATCGCAGCAGCGGCAGCAGGAGCGACCTCCCTCGCCTCCAGTGGCACTGCCGCTGCCCAGCCGCAGCCCGTCGTCTTCACCGCACCGTTGCCGGACCAGCCGCCGCCACCCCCGCCGCCGGCACCCGGCCTGCCGACCGCGGACCAGCTGGCCGCCGTCTGCAATCAAGTCACCGACCCTGGTGTGTCGTACACGACCAAGAACAATGTCGTCCAAGGCGGCATCCCTCCGAACGAGGGCCATGAGGCCGACCACAAACTCCGGCAGGCATACCGCGACGGGTATTTCCCTGAGAACTTCAACGTGACGAATATCCAGCAGGCCGGTCCCAATGTCACCGCCGACGTGACCACCACCGGTCCAAAACTCGCGGCACCGGTCACGCAGAACTACACCTTCGTCAATGAAGGTGGCAACTGGGCGATGGCGCACGACTCCGCGGTCGCGCTGCTGCAGACGGCTACGGCCGGAGCCGACTAGCCGCCCATCGCGCTGAGGTCGATCGTGGCCAGGCGCGCCGGGTCAGCGAGCACGTCGATCCCGGCGATCCGCCCGTCGCGCACGACAAAACCCATGACGGCGGTCGGCCGGCCGGTCACGTAGATCACCGCGCCGGCTGCGCCGTTGACGGTGGCGGGCCGCACCTCCCGCTTCGGCATCGCGTAGCTGTGCGCGAGGCCGGCCACCGCGGACGCGCCCCGCACGGAGCGAACGGCACCGGGGCCGAAGTCGCCCCGCAACGCCACGTCGGGGTGCAGCACGGAGATCAGGCGGTCGAAGTCGCCGGCCCGCCCGGCCGCGAAGAATGCGTCGACGACCTCGCGCTGAGCAGCCAGGTCAGCGTCGGGGACCGGGGCCGCATCCTGGATCCGCCGGCGTGCGCGGCTGGCGAGCTTGCGGGTGGCCTCGGGGGACCGCTCCACGATTGGCGCGATCTGGTCGAAGGGCACCGTGAACACGTCGTGCAGGACGAACGCCAGCCGCTCGGCCGGCGGCAGGGTGTCCAGCACCACGAACAACGCCAGCCCGACCGCGTCAGCCAGCATCGCCCGGTGTTCGGGGTCAAATTCCCCGACCGCGTCCACGATTGGGTCGGGTACCTGGGCGACCAGCTCTTCGCCGCGGCGAACGCGTCGGGCACGCAAGGTGTTCAGGCAGATACGCGCCACCACGGTGGTCAGCCAGGCGTCGAGGTTCGCGATGTCGTCAGCGCCTGCTTGATCGCGACTCAGCCGCAGCCAGGCTTCTTGCACCGCATCCTCAGCGTCCTGAAGCGACCCCAGCATCCGGTAAGCAAGGGCGCTCAGCTGCGGGCGCGCCGCTTCGAACCGCGCCGTGAGAGCGTCGGTCACCGGCCGCCAGCGTCGGGCAGCGCGCACACCATACCGTCGGAGAAACCCGACGCCCCGATGTTGAGTGCCACGTTGAACCGGGCCCGCAGATTCTCCAGCGCGACGACGTGGGTGAGCTCGACAAGCGCAGCGGTGCTGAAATGTTGGCGCAGCGCATCGAAAAGCTCGTCGCTGACCTCGACCGGTGTGCGGCTCATCGCCGACGCATACTCGAGCACCAGCTTGTCCACGTCGGAGAAGCATGCCGCCGTCTGGTATCTCGGCAGCGCGAGCAGTTCCTCGTCGCTCAGCCCCCACTGGCGGGCGATCTGCGAACCGAGGTCGATGCAGTATTCGCAGCGCACCGTCGTCGCGGCCTTCAGCTCGGCCAATGCTCGATGCCGCAGATCGAGCAGATCCAGTTTGGCTACCGCCTGCTCGAGCTTGCCGTAACCGCTCAACAACTTCGGGATGTGGGCATACATGCGCAGTGGTTCGAGCATCGTCTCGGTTTCGCGTCCGGCCAGCTTCGCCAACTGGCGCTTGGTGAAGAAGAAGACGATCTTCGTGCTGAGTCCCGCCTCACGGTCGGAGACTCCGCTAAGTCGTGGCATGGCTTACCTCCTTGAAGGTGGTTCTACCTACCTCGAAACTCGGCAGCGCCGAGACGTGACTAAGCCTGCTGGCTCAGCGGCATGTCCATATCGAGAAGCCGCGCATGCAACACAGTGCGATTGCGCAGTGCCGCACGCACCGCCCGGTGCAGACCGTCCTCGAGGTAGACGATGCCCTTCCACTTGACTGCATGCGGGAACAAGTCGCCGTAAAAGGTGGAGTCCTCTGACAGCAGCCGGTCCAACGCGAGCACCGTTGTGGTAGTGACCAATTCGTCGAGCCGGATTTGCCGAGGCGGTATCCGCGACCAGTCCCGATAGGACAGGCCATGGTCGGGGTACGGCTTGCCGTCCCGCACACCTTTGAAGATCATTTCGCTGCGTCGCCCAGGCTCGACGTGCGCATGGTCTACAAGGCTAGCGCGGCGTGTAAACCGCCGAGCGCTGTGGGGCGCGCCCTGATCACCGTGAAGGCACTGACGCTGCCCGTAAAATGGTGCCGATCAGGAGGGTGATTGCGATGGGAAGTGCCGACGAGCGTCGCTTCGAGGTGCTGCGCGCCATCGTCGCCGACTTCGTCGCCACCAAGGAACCGATCGGCTCGAAGGCCTTGGTGGAGCGGCACAACCTTGGCGTGTCCAGCGCCACCGTCCGCAACGACATGGCCGTGTTGGAGGCTGAGGGCTACATCGCGCAGCCGCACACCAGCTCCGGGCGGGTCCCGACCGAGAAGGGGTACCGCGAATTCGTCGACCGGCTCGACGGTGTCAAGCCGCTGTCGTCGGCCGA
>NZ_DASRBZ010000336.1:0-3948 GCF_035653355.1 Mycobacterium sp.
CACTCTTCCCGCCTTCAACGATGCCCCCGGGCGCACTCAGCAGGAGATACTCGACCTAATCGACAAGACCCTGATCGGTCTGGAGGAGAAGGGGCAGTAAAGCCCTAACGGGAGGCCGGCTTCGATGGAGTCGATGCCGGCACCCTCAGCACGATGAGGCACAAGCAAAGGACCGCACAGATGAGCTATCCATTCAGCACCCCTGGTCAGCCATTCCCCGGTCAGCCAGGCTTCGGATTCGGCCCCGAGCAACGGCGCGCATTTCATGAATCCACGCGACAGGCCAGACAGGAGTTCAGAGAGCAGGTACGTGCCCAGGCCGGCCAGCGGGAGTTCCCGTTCGGCTTCACTGCCGGGTTCGGGCCCGGGTTCGGCCCGACCTTCGGCCCTGGGATCGGCTTACGGGTCTGGCGCCGCGGCGGGCGCGGCCGAGGACGTCGCGGTGACGTACGTACCGCCATCCTGCTGCTGCTGGCTGAGCAGCCGATGCACGGCTACGAGATGATCCAGCAGATCGCCGAACGCAGCAATGGACTGTGGCGTCCGAGCCCAGGGTCGGTGTACCCGACGCTGCAGCTGCTGGTCGACGAGGGTCTGATCGTCGCCACCGAAAGCGACGGCAGCAAAAAGCTTTTCGAGCTGACCGACGTCGGGCGCGCGGCGGCCGAAAAGCTTGAGACTGCGCCGTGGGAAGAGATCGCGGATGGCATCGAGCCGTTTCAGCTCGACCTGCAATCGGCGTTTGCGCAGTTGGCCGCCGCCATTGCGCAATCGACGGCCATCGCCACCGCCGAACAGCAGGCGCGCATCGCCGACGTCGTCAATACCGCGAGACGCGAGATCTACAGCATCCTCGGCGAAAGCGAGTAGGTGTGGCGGGCTTTGATGGCCCGCATCACGACACGTCGACCCAATTCAGGGTGCGCTGCACTGCTTTCCGCCAGCCCGCATACCCCGTGGCGCGCTCGTGCTCGCTCCATGTTGGGGTCCACCGCTTGTCCTCCTGCCAGTTGGCCCGAAGGTCATTGGGATCGGCCCAGAATCCGACCGCAAGGCCCGCGGCGTACGCGGCGCCCAGCGCGGTGGTCTCGGCGACCACGGGCCGCACCACGTCCACCGCCAGCACGTCGGCCTGGATCTGCATGCACAAGTCGTTCGCGGTGATGCCGCCGTCGACTTTCAGAACTTCAAGGCGCACACCGGAATCCGCTTCCATCGCGTCGACTACGTCCCTGCTTTGGTAGCAGATCGCCTCCAGCGTCGCGCGGGCCAGGTGAGCGTTGGTGTTGTACCGCGACAAGCCGACAATCGCACCGCGGGCATCGGATCGCCAATACGGGGCGAACAACCCGGAAAACGCTGGGACGAAGTACACCCCGCCGTTGTCCTTCACCTGGCGCGCGAGCGCCTCGCTTTGGGCAGCTCCGCTGATAATGCCCAGCTGGTCACGCAGCCACTGCACCGCCGAGCCGGTGACCGCAATCGAACCTTCCAGGGCGTAAACGGGTTTGGCGGTGCCGAACTGATAGCACACGGTGGTCAGCAGCCCGTTGGCCGAGCGCACGATCTTTTCGCCGGTGTTGAGAAGCAAGAAATTACCTGTGCCATAGGTGTTTTTGGCCTCTCCTTCGGCCAGACACACCTGACCCACCATCGCCGCATGCTGGTCGCCGAGGATTCCCGTGATCGGCACCTCGCCGCCGACGGGCCCGGTTTCGGCGGTGACTCCGTGCGGCTGCTCGGACGAGGACGGCGCGATCGCCGGCAACATGGGCCTGGGGATTGAAAAGAATGACAACAGCTCGTCATCCCAGTCCAGCGTCTCCAGATCCATCAGCATGGTTCTGCTCGCGTTGGTGACATCGGTGATGTGCACGCCGCCGCGCGGCCCGCCGGTCAGATTCCACAACACCCACGTGTCGGGCGTGCCGAAAATCGCGTCGCCGCGTTCGGCTGCTTCCCGCACGCCGTCGACATTTTCCAGAATCCACTGCAGTTTGCCGCCCGAGAAGTAGGTGGCCGGCGGCAACCCCGCCTTGCGGCGGATCACCTCGCCGTGGCCATTGCGGTCGAGTGCCGACGCGATGCGGTCGGTGCGGGTGTCCTGCCAAACGATCGCGTTGTAGTAGGGCCGGCCGGTCTGCCGGTTCCAAACCAGCGTCGTCTCCCGCTGATTGCTAATACCAAGTGCAGCAAGGTCATTCGGTGCGAGGTTGCTGGCATTGAGCGCCGATACCAGAACCGATGCGGTGCGTTCCCAGATCTCGACCGGATTATGTTCCACCCAGCCGGCGCGCGGCAGGATCTGCTCGTGTTCGAGCTGGTGGCGGGCGACTTCGGTGCCGTCGTGGTCGAAGATCATGCAGCGGGTGCTCGTGGTGCCCTGGTCGATCGATGCAATGAAGTCGGCCAATTGTTCTCCTTGCGTCAACTGCATGCAATCATGGCGCACCCAGCTGGTGAGATCTTCCACATTGACCACATGCCGCTCGGGGGAGCTCGCGGTCAGTCGCTAATGGTGGTGGCCAGCCAGTTGCGTACCCGACGGTAAACCTGTTGCATCAGCGGTGTGGGAGAAGAGGTCAAGCGCACCACCTACAGCAGCGCGCACCGGCAGCAGTATCGCCGCAAGGTGCAGTTGTGCCTGGACGTCTTCGAAACCATGCTCTCCCAATCCAGCTTCGAGTTCGACCAGCCGCTGACCGGGATCGAGATCGAATGCAACCTCGTCGACGGCGACTATCAGCCGGCGATGTCGAACCAGGACGTGCTCGCGGCTATCGCCGACCCGGCTTATCAGACCGAATTAGGCGCCTACAACATCGAATTCAATGTGCCGCCTCGCCCGCTCACCGGACGCGCCCACCTGGATTTGGAGACCGATGTCCGGGCCAGCTTGAACGCCGCCGAAACCAAAGCCAGCTCCGGCGGAGCTCACATTGTCATGATCGGCATCCTGCCCACCCTGATGCCCGAACACCTGGCCACCGACTGGATGAGCGAATCGACGCGGTATGCGGCGCTCAACGACTCCATTTTCAATGCTCGCGGTGAGGACATCCAGATCGATATCGGCGGACCCGAACCGCTGAGCCTGCACTACCCGTCGATCGCCCCGGAATCCGCCTGCACCAGTACACAATTGCACCTTCAGGTCTCTCCCGAGGAGTTCGCCGACAACTGGAACGCCGCCCAGGTGCTGGCTGGACCGCAGCTGGCGCTCGGTGCCAACTCGCCGTACTTCTTCGGTCATCAACTCTGGGCCGAAACCCGCATCGAGCTGTTTGCACAGGCCACTGACACCCGTCCGGACGAACTCAAAGCCCAGGGCGTGCGGCCACGGGTCTGGTTCGGCGAACGCTGGATCACGTCGATCTTCGACCTGTTCGAGGAGAACGTCCGCTACTTCCCGTCGTTGCTGCCTGAAGTCTCCGACGAAGATCCGGTCGCCGAGCTGGCCGCCGGGCGCACTCCGCGGCTCTCAGAGCTGCGCCTGCACAACGGCACGGTGTACCGGTGGAATCGGCCGGTGTACGACGTCGTCGACGGCCGTCCACATCTGCGGGTGGAGAACCGGGTGTTGCCTGCAGGACCGACCGTGGTCGACATGCTGGCGAATTCGGCGTTCTACTACGGCGTGCTGCGCACCCTGTCCGAAGAAGACCGCCCGCTGTGGACCAAGCTGAGTTTCGCTACCGCGCACGCGAATTTCCTGGAAGCCGCGCGCCATGGGATGGATGCCAGGCTGTACTGGCCGGGCTTGGGTGAAGTGGCGCCCGACGATTTGGTGTTGCGCCACTTGCTTCCCCTGGCCGAGGAGGGCCTGCGACGCTGGAATGTCTCGGTCGAAGCCCGCGACCGCTTTCTCGGCGTCATCGAGGGCCGCGCCAAGACCGGCCGCAACGGCGCCGGCTGGCAGGTCTCCACCGTGCATGCGCTGCAACAGGG
>NZ_DASRBZ010000337.1:0-14353 GCF_035653355.1 Mycobacterium sp.
TGTCCTACACCGTGTGGCTCGGCCCGTTCGGCGGCCACGAGATGGGGCTGACGCACTACTTGGGCGGGCCCCGCGCCGCGGCCCGCTATGCCCGAAAACACGGTCATCCGGCCAAGAACAACTATGGGTCGTCACTTTTCGCGGTATCGGCGGCCGACGGGCTGGACTGGGCGGCGAGCACCGGCGCGCTAGTCGCCGCTTTCCCCCGCTACCACCCACGATGGGCGTGGTGGATGATTTCTGCACCGGTGCTACGGGAGTTTCTGGTGAGCAATCTGGTGCTGGTACTGCAACCGCAACCGCCAGTTGATTGAAACCTGTTCTCGTTTTGCCTCCGGCTGGGTAGGGTGGCGCCATGCCGCTGGCGACGATGCAGAGCGGAGCGATGAGGAGGAGCGGCGCATATGCCTGACAGCCAGAAGACTGAATACGACAAGCTGTTTATCGGCGGCAAGTGGACCGAACCGTCGACCTCCGATGTCATCGAGGTGCACTGTCCAGCAACCGGCGAATATGTCGGCAAGGTGCCCCTGGCCGCTGCAGCCGACGTCGACGCCGCCGTGGCGGCGGCCCGCAAGGCATTCGACACCGGACCGTGGCCCTCCACCCCGCCGGCCGAGCGCGCGGCCGTCATCGCCAATGCGCTCAAGGTGATGGAAGAGCGCAAGGAGCTGTTCACCAAATTGCTCGCCGACGAAACCGGCCAGCCGCCGACGACCATCGAGACGATGCACTGGATGAGCTCGATCGGAGCGCTGAATTTCTTCGCCGGCCCCGCCGTCGAACAGGTCAAGTGGAAAGAGATCCGCAACGGCGGATACGGGCAAAGCATCGTCTATCGCGAGCCGCTCGGCGTCGTCGGCGCGATCGTCGCGTGGAACGTGCCGCTGTTCCTGGCCGTCAACAAGCTGGGTCCGGCGCTGCTGGCCGGCTGCACGGTGGTGCTGAAGCCGGCCGCCGAAACGCCGCTGAGCGCAAATGCTTTGGCGGAGGTGTTCGCCGAAGCTGGCTTGCCCGAGGGTGTGCTCTCGATAGTTCCCGGCGGGATCGAGACGGGCCAAGCATTGACGTCCAACCCGGACATCGACATCTTCACCTTCACCGGCAGCTCGGCCGTCGGGAAGGAGATCGGTCGGCGCGCCGCGGATCTGCTCAAGCCGTGCACCCTGGAACTCGGCGGGAAGTCGGCGGCCATCGTCCTCGCCGACGTCGACCTGGCCTCTGCCATCCCGATGTTGGTGTTCTCCGGGATCATGAACACCGGGCAGGCGTGTGTGGCCCAGACCCGTATCCTGGCACCGCGCTCGCGGTACGACGAGATTGTTGATGCGGTTAGCAATTTCGTGCAGGCGCTGCCGGTCGGTCTGCCGGCGGACCCAGCCGCCCAGATTGGCTCGCTGATCTCGGAGAAGCAACGTAGCCGGGTGGAGGGCTACATCGCCAAGGGCATCGAGGAAGGCGCGCGGCTGGTCTGCGGCGGCGGCCGTCCCGAAGGGCTCGACAGCGGCTACTTCGTGCAGCCGACGGTGTTCGCCGACGTCGACAACAAGATGACGATCGCGCAGGAGGAAATCTTCGGACCGGTGCTGTCGATCATCCCGTACGACACCGAGGACGACGCGATCGCGATTGCCAACGATTCGGTGTACGGGCTGGCCGGCAGCGTGTGGACCACTAATATTCCGCGCGGCATCGAGATTGCGGAGAAGATCCGCACCGGAACGTATGCCGTCAACTGGTACGCGTTCGATCCCTGTTGCCCGTTCGGCGGCTACAAGAACTCCGGCATCGGCCGCGAGAACGGGCCTGAGGGCGTCGAGCACTTCACGCAGCAGAAGAGCGTGCTGATGCCGATGGGCTACACGATCGACAGCTGACCCCGCGACGGGTTAGGCGGCGACGTCGTGCAGTGTGACCGTCTGCAGATCGCGGCTGTCGATGAGGTCCAGCAGCGCCGGATAGCAGCGGGTGATGGTGGGCAGGTTGGCATGCGCCAGCACGATCTGCTGCGGCTGAAACGACTTGGTGGCGTAGGCAATTAGGCTGGCTTCGCTCTCCGGCGCGGAATCGCCGAGACTACTGCTCCACATCGTGATCGTCGTATAGCCCTGATCGGCGGCGACGCGGTCGATGTCGCCGTTGTGGACGCCGTACGGCGGGCGAAAATATGGGGTGCCGTCCACGCCATAGGTGCTTTGCAGAAAGTCGGCGTTGCGCCGAATCTGGTCGGCCACTGCGCTCAGCCCAATCCGGTTGAGGTATGGGTGTGACCAGGTGTGGTTGGCCATCTGGACCTGCCCGGACTCGACCATTGGTCGCAGCGCAGGGGCATTGGCCGACCAGGATGGGTTGGCGCCGGTGACGAAAAAGGTGAGCCGAGTGCCGCTGTCGCGGCAGAACTGGGCGAATGCGCCCACGACTGGGACGCTGGCACCGTCGTCGACGGTGAGGGCTAACTGATTACCACTCCCGGGCAATCGGGTGATGACACCGGCCGCCGTGGGAAGCGGGGCCAGCGGAATCGCCCACCGCACCGGGCCGGCACCTGCCTGCGCCGCCCTGCTTACTGCCGCCGCGAAGGTGGTTGCAATGGCCCCCAGGATCGTCCGCCGATCGATATTCGGCATAGGGTCAAAGCTACGCCGACTCGCAGAATCGGTGCTTTCCTATTGCGCCACTTGGTGTTTGGCTTTGATTCACTCCCTTGACGCTGTTGACGCCACTGCCAGTTTCGCAGACTGCCGGGCACAACCCCAGGAGAGGGTGACCCCGTTGCTGCCGTGGCCGTAGTTGTGCACACAGCGCGCCGAGCCAAGCGGCTCAACCTCGACCCGCACGGCGGGCCGGCCCGGGCGCAGCCCGGTGGCGATCTCGATCACCTCGGCGTCGGCGAGGCGCGGCTCGACCGCCGTGCATCGCTGCAGAATCCGCTCGGTTACCTCGGGATCGGGCGTTCGGTCCCAGCGGCCCGGCACCTTGATCCCGCCGCAGACCACTCGCTGGGGATGCGGAAAGTAGCCCGTCCATTCCGCGGCCTCGGTCAATTCGATGAACACCTGGTCCAGCCCCGGATTGCTCAGCACGACGTGCTGGCCGAACATCGGTTCCAATGTGTCGTCGCCGGCGAGTTCCCGAGCGCCAAGACCGGCGCAGTTGACCACAATCGGCGCGGACTCGGCGGCATCGGCCAACGACTCCACCCGGCGCATCTCGATGTGACCGCCGGCCGCCGACAGACGGTCCACCAGGTACTCCAGGTAGCGCGGCATGTCGATCAGCGGCATGGTCGCGTGAAACCCATGACGGAACCCCGCCGGAATCTGCTCGTCCGCGCAGCGCCGAAGGTCGGGAATCAGGCAGGCCTGCGGCGGCAGCTTGTCGATGTCCGCTAAGTCGCCTACCGCTAGCACCGGCGCCAACCGCACTCCGGTGTCGGGAGCCGTTGCTAACTGCTGGAACTCGCGCAGTGACACCGCCATCCATGCCAGGGTTTGAGTGGGCGATTCTTGAAAGGCAGGTCCCCAGAGGGCTCCTGCGACGACGGAGGTGGTCTGCGCTGGCGGCTCTGCCGCCCACACCTCCACCGGCGAGCCCGCCTCAGCCAGACAGATCGCTGTGGTCAGTCCGCTTACCCCGGCGCCGACCACCACGACGGGTTCCGCGTTGTTCGATCGACCGCCGTCTGTGCTCATGGTCTTATTGTGTCGGGTGGGTGGGCGTCAGGTAACGACCTCGCGAGCCAACGCCTGCGATTGCCGGGTGGTCGGTGGTGCGCCAAGATCGGTGGCGTGGCAGGTGTCGATCTGTCGTTGTTGGACGTGCCCCGGTCAGAGCCGGTTGAAGATGCGGAAGCCTACCTGCGTGCGGTGGTCGCGTGGCACTTCAGCGAAGACACCGGATCGCCGTTCTGGTCGCGCATCGCCGCCACACTGAACTTCGATCCGCTGACCGAGATCAACAGCTTTGCGGATCTGCGCTTGTTTCCCAACCTTGTCAACGAACTGCGCGATGCGCCGGTGGAGGACCTAATTCCACGCGGGTACGGTTCACCGCCACCAGTTCCCCAGATCTTCGAGTCCGGCGGCACGACGGGTCCTCCCAAACGGACTGTGCAACTGCCCGATTGGATCGATCAAGTCGCGCGCTGGCAGACTGAGGATTTCACTGCGGGCGGCTTCCTGCCCGGGCGCGGCTTCCTGTGCATGATGCCCACCGGACCGCATGGGGTCGGTTATTTTTCCCGTCTTGTCTCTACTCGGCTCGGCTCGATTTTCCACTCGATCGATCTCGACCCCCGCTGGGTGAAAAAGATTGCAGCGCGTAACGCCGCATCCGACGTGTCTGCCTACGTCGACCATGTGGTCGAGCAAGCCGTCTACATTCTGCGCAGCCAGAACGTCGCCAATATGCACACCACTCCCCCGCTGCTGGAGATGATCGCGCGCAGCGATGAGCTGGTGGACTTGGTGAACGAGAAGATCCGCTACGTGTTGCTCAGCGGCGCCCATGTGGACACCGACACCCTGGATCTGCTTCGAGGAATCTTCCCGGAAACCATGATCACGATGGTTTTCGGCAGCACCATGATCCTGTCGCAGGCCACCACCCGTACCGCCGAGGATGGCGAGTCGTTCGTTTTCGATCCGCGCACACCGTATGTGGTGTTCTGGGTGGTGGACCCCGACACCGGCGACCAGGTGCCCTACGGGCAACGCGGCCAGGTGGTGATGAACCACCTCAGCAAGGGAATGTTCATCCCGAACAACCTGGAACGCGATACCGCAATCCGAATGCTGGGACCCGCAGGACAGATCGGCGATTCGCTCAGCGAGGTGCGGCCGGTGGCGACATTCGACGGTGAGGCTGTCATCGAAGGTGTGTATTGACGTGACGTCGCTGACCAATGAACAAACCAGTGCTGCAACCGATTTAGTGTTCCTCGACGCACTCGGCCCGGGCGGGCCGTACCGGACGCGGAACCGCCAAGTTATCACCACCACGACAGGCGTGCCGGTTGCCGAGCTGAGTATGGCGCCGCCGCTTTATGTTTCGCGCAGCATCAGCGCGCAGCGCAAAGCGGAACCGTTGCCGCTCGTCCAGCGCCAGGCCGCGCTCTCCGCTGCCGCTGATGCGTTCGCGACGGCGGTGATCGCTGGCCTGGACTTCGACACCTACGTCGAACTAGCCAGCCGGGTTTCGGGGCTGCCGATCACGGTGACCCGTGCCGGGGCCCGCCAGGTCGCCGACGGTGTCGCGTCGGCATTCGATGCGGTGCGGCCGGCTCGTCCTGCCGGGGCGGCGCTGGACTGGCGGGAGGCGGGCACCCGCAGCGGTGGGGCCGTGTGGGCCCGCCGCGGCGAGGTGTTCGCCGTCCATGCCTCGGGAAACGGGCCCGGGATTCACGCCCTGTGGCCCCAGGCGCTGGCGCTGGGCTACCGGGTGGCGATCCGCCCGTCGAGCCGCGAGCCGTTCACCGCGCACCGGCTCATACACGCCCTGAGGGACAGTCGATTTCGGCCGGAGGACGCGACATATCTGCCGACGGACCATGGCGGAGCCGACGAGATCATCCGGTCGGCCGACCTGGCCATGGTCTACGGTGACCAGCACCTCGTCGACACCTACGCCAACGATCCGACGGTGTTCGTCAACGGCCCAGGACGGGCCAAGATTCTGATCACCGCAGAGCAGGATTGGCGCGACCACCTCGATGTCGTCGTGGACTCGATCGCCAACCTGGGTGGGATGGCGTGCGTCAACGCCACCGCCGTGCTCTATGAAGGTGACCCCGCTCCGCTCGCGCAGGCGATCGCCGAGCGCTTGTCGACGATCGAGCCGCTTCCGACCGAGGACGAGCGAGCGATCCTGCCCACGCAGAGTGCGGACAAGGCCCAGCAGATCGCGAACTATCTTGCCGCCCAATCCGCCGGAACGACGCCGTTGCTTGGCGCCGATCGCGTGGTCGCCACACTTGGCAACGACTGTGCCGCCCTCCGCCCCGCTGTACATGTGCTGGCCAGACCCGACGTCGACAAGCTCAACACCGAACTGCCGTTCCCGTGCGTGTGGGTGTCGCCGTGGTCGCGGGACGACGGCACGGCTGCGCTGCGGCACTCCCTGGTCGTCACGGCCATCACCGACGACGAAGCGCTGATCGACGCGCTACTGGCCGAGCCGACCGTCGCCAACGTTTACTGCGGCCGGCACCCGACCTACTACAGCGCACACCAGATCCCGCACGATGGGTTCCTGGCGGATTTTCTGATGCGCACCAAGGGTTTTATTCGGGACTGAAGCTACGCTCGTGGGCGATTCAACGTTGATTGTCGAGTCCGCCTCAGGGACGTCATCGTGCTAGTGCCCGGTGCAGGTACGGGTCGAAGTAACCGGGGCCGGACGTGATCGGACGCAGGCGGTCATTCATGGTTGTCGGGCCGACGTGGCGTTCGAAAATCCGCCACCCACGATCCGTTCGGCGCAGCCGGTCCGTCATCGCCGAGTAGACCCAGATCGCAGGTAGCTCACCCGGACTTCCGAGTACCTCGGCGGTAACCATGCCCGGCACAGAGTCCGGCGCGGCGTAGCGCACGAGAAGGTTGTGGTAGCGGACGATCACTCCGTCACCGTCACGGTCGACGATCGGGTTGGTCGCCAGCCGGCTGACGCCCGGGACGCTGTACGGGTACGCCTGCTGGAAAAAGCGCCGCATTTCGGCCCGACCGCGATTGACGCCCTGGGTGTGGTACATGACGCAATCCGGCAAGAAGGCCTCGAGCATCGCATCGATAGCACCGGCATCGAACAGCAAGTTGACGCGGTTGATGAAGTCGATCGCGCTTGTCCGGTCTGCGGGATCGACATCACTGTCGAGAACGATGGGCGGCAAGTCCGGCATGACCACACCTCTCGGTTGTGGTGCGTGGGTGTCGAGCAAAAAGCACCGTCAGTTTACCATCAGTTCACCATTTATTAACCAGCCCTGCTCACGTCCTTTGGTCAATATTCGGACAAGCGATCGCCTCGCCGCGGTAAACGGTTAGCCGCAGAAGTACCTGGGCAGCTGCACCTTCGGCGTCGTTCGGGTGCTCAGAAAGCCTCTTCGCGCAGTTCCATCAGAGCAAGGTCGACGTTATCCACGATCCGGCGCTCGGCGCTAAGCCGAGGAAGTACGTTTTTGGCGAAAAACTTTGCGGCAGCCACCTTTCCGATGTAGAAGGTGCGGTCCGCGGATGCCGGGTCGCGGTCCAGTGCGCCCAGTGCGATTTCAGCGTGCCGTAGCAACAGCCATCCGATGAGCAGATCACCGACGGCGAGCAGGAAGGGCACCGACACCAGGCCCACTCGGTACAGCTCGCGGGCGTTGTGCTGCGACTCCATCAGGTAGCCGATCATCGCGGTCACGGTAGCCTGCAGGTCTTTCAGCGCGGCGGCCAAAGCCGATCGCGCGTCGGCCAGTTCCGCCCGGGCGTCCGCATTGTCGAGGAAGCCTTGTATCTGCCCCAGCACGTGTTGCAGGGCGACCCCTTGGTCCCGGGCGACCTTGCGGAAAAAGAAGTCCTGGGCCTGGATCGCGGTAGTGCCCTCGTAAAGGCTGTCGATCTTGGCGTCCCGGATGTACTGCTCGATGGGATAGTCCTGCAGGAACCCCGAGCCGCCCAGCGTCTGCAGCGATTCGGTGAGGCATTGGTAGGCCCGCTCGGAACCCACACCCTTCACGATCGGTAGCAGAAGATCGTTGACGCGGTGGGCCAGCTCGGCGTCCGCCCCCGAAATAATGCCCGCGACCTCCGTGTCCTGGTGGGCCGCGGTGTACAGATACAGCGCCCGCAGCCCCTCGGCGTATGACTTCTGCGTCAGCAGCGCCCGGCGCACGTCGGGGTGGTGAATGATGGTGACCCGCGGGGCATTCTTGTCGGTCATCTCGGTCATGTCGGCGCCCTGCACCCGTGTCTTGGCGAAGTCCAATGCATTGAGGTAGCCCGTCGATAATGTCGAGATCGCCTTGGTGCCCACCATCATTCGCGCGTACTCAATGAGCTTGAACATCTGCGCCATGCCGTTGTGGGTGTCGCCGATGAGCCAGCCGGTGGCGGGAACTCCGTGCCCGCCGAGCGCTACCTCGCAGGTTGCTGAAGCCTTCAGGCCCATCTTGTGCTCCAGGCCAGTGACGAACACGCCGTTCCGCTTACCCGGCTCACCGGTCTCGGGGTCGGGGAGGTATTTCGGAGCCAGGAACAGGCTGAGACCCTTGGTGCCCGGTCCGGCGCCCTCCGGGCGGGCCAGCACCATGTGCATGATGTTCTCGAATAGGTCGTCGGTGTCGCCGTTGGTGATGAACCGCTTGACGCCCTCGATGTGCCAGGTGCCGTCACCCTGATCCATGGCCTTGGTCCGCCCGGCGCCGACATCGGAACCGGCATCGGGTTCGGTGAGCATCATGGTGGCGCCCCACTTGCGGTCGATGGCCAGCGTTGCCCAATACCGTTGTTGCTGGTTGCCGATGTGATAGAGGATGTCCGCAAGCACGGGGCCAGACATATACATGTACACCGCGGGGTTGGCGCCGAGCACCAGCTCATTGATCGCCCAGCTGACCATCGACGGTGCGGGCACACCGCCGACGTGCTCGTCGAGGCCGACGCGGAACCATTCACCATCCCGCCAGGCGCGCAAGGACTTCTTGAACGACTCCGGCAGGGTCACAGCATGGGTTTCGGGATCGAATGTCGGCGGGTGGCGGTCCGCGTCGGCGAAAGACTCGGCCACCGGTCCCTCGGCCAGGCGCGCCGCCTCGGTCAGCATCTGTCGCACCGAATCGCCATCCAAGTCTCCAAAAGCGCCAGCAGCGAGCGCCTTTTCTAAGTTGAGCACCTCGAAAAGGTTGAACTCCAGATCGCGCACGTTGCTCTTGTAATGGCCCATTGGGCGCCTCCCCGCTTCGCTGGGCCGAGCGTAACGCGCTCGGAGCCCTTTTAAAGGCCCGGAACCGGGCTTGGCGACGTTCGATGAAGGACTGCACACCTTCGGCGGCATCAGCGGCGCCGAAAAGCGCAGGCAAATCCGGCCGCAACCGGTCGATGGGGCCAGTTCACCGTGTTCGCGTGCCAGCTGCGCCGAGGCGAGGGTGGCTTTGACGCCCAACGGCGCAGCGCGATCGGCGATGGTGTGTGGGAGCTGGCAGCGGTCAACCCGGGAACTGGGACTATGCAAAGCTACATATTCAGCTTGGTCGAGTCGCTGGCCGGACTGTTGCGACACGTCGCAGGCCCAGGATGCGAGCACCTATTTGTTTAGCAAATCTGTATGTTGTATGCTTTTGTGCATAATCATGGGTCGGCCCCTCCGGCCTGTGAGTCAGGAGATAACGATGTGGGTTATCGAGCTCAACGTTGCGGGCTACCGGTTCACTCGTGAGGTTTCCGACCAGCGCAGCCAGCCATTGCGTGGCGTCCCGTTCCGCCGGCGAAACCTGCGCTGGCGCGCCCCGCAGCTTCGTCACTCGCCCGCTGCATAACGATCCGGCATCAAGGGGGACGGCGATCGTGTCGACGGCAGTAGACGCCGCGCGCAAGAAACGTGGGGACACCCGCACCAACATGCTGGTCACCGCCGCTGAGGTGATGCGTGAGCGCGGCGCGGCCGGCGTCACCATCGACGAGGTACTGACCCGCAGCGGCGCGCCGCGGGGCTCCGTGTACTACCACTTTCCCAACGGCCGCAACCAGATTCTCGCCGAGGCACTGCGCTACTCCGGTGATGCGATCACCGCGACCATCGATGCCGCCGCCGACCGGGGCGCGATGGCCCTGGTACATCACTTCGTCGAGTACTGGGAACATCTGCTGGCCGACAGCGACTTCAATGCCGGCTGTCCCGTGGTGGCCGCAGCGATCGGTTGCGGCGACGATGAACCGCGGCTGACCACCGAGGCGGGCCGGATTTTCGACCGCTGGCGCACGGCACTGAGCCGGGCCTTTATCGCCGACGGCTTTGAGCAGGCCGACGCAGAATCGCTGGCGGTAACGTCTATCGCCGCCTTGGAGGGCGCCGTCGTTTTGTGCCGCTCGACGCGCAGCGCCGGACCGCTGCGCGAAGTCGTCGATCAGCTCGAATTCCTCATTAAGGCAAGGGATTTCGTCCGCCGGAACGGGGTACCGCACCGCTAGTCCCGCGAGCAGACGCAAAAGGCTCCCGACGCGCTGGCTCGCTAGGCGCTTTTGGTTCAGGTGGCCGGGCAGGGCCCGGCGAACACCGCTGGAGGTTAGTCGCTGGCCGGCAGCGGCTTGGCCTCTTTGAGTTGCAGCGGGGTCTCGCCGATGGTCAGCGTGCCGGCGCCCGCCTTGGTCACCAGTACTTCGGCGCCGTTCTCGTCGACGTAGCGCTTGCCCATCACGGTGCCGTCGGCGAATGCCGGATTCAGCTCGCCCGACCGCTCGGCGCCGATCGGCACCATCGGGGCACCGCCGCAGCGCAGGTCCTCCAGGCTGTCGGCGGTCCGGACGACGATCACCTGGGTGTCGCACACCTGGCTGGCGAGGCGGGTTCCGTTCTTGATCATGGCGTGGTCCTCTACTGGTCGCTTCCCTTTACTGCTCGGCCGGCGCGGCTCGAAGTTCATCGACTAACACGCGGCGCAGGACCTTGCCGGTCGCATTGGTGGGCAGCTCGTCACGAAACACTACCCGGTCCGGCGTACGCGAACCCCGCAAGCTCTTGCGGACGTATGCGCGCAGGTCATCGGGGTCAGGGTCGGCGCCTTCCGCTGGGACAACCACCGCGACGATCGCCTGGCCCCACTGCGGGTCGTCGACGCCTACCACTGCCACGTCGCGCACCTGCTGATGTTCGATCAGCACGTCCTCGAGCTCGGCCGGTGCGATGTTCTCGCCGCCGCGGATGATGGTGTCGTCGCTACGTCCGCCGATGAACAGGTAACCGTCCTCGTCCAGCGTGGCGATGTCTTTGGTCGGGAACCAGCCGTCCTCGTCGAGCACCGAGCCGACCCCGGCGTACCGGCCGGAGACCTGATCGCCACGGACGAACAACTCCCCCGTCTCGCCCGGGCCGAGCACGGTGCCGTCCTCGTCGCGGATCTGCAGTTCGATGCCCGGCACCGCTTGGCCGACCGACGCGAGCCGCTTCGCGACCGTGGACTCGGATGCAGCCAGGGCTTCACGGTGATCGTCTGGCGTGAGCACGGCGATCGTCGAACTGGTCTCGGTCAGGCCGTAGGCGTTGACAAAACCGACGTTCGGCAGCAGCTCGAGGGCCCGCCGCACGAGCGGCAACCCCACCTTCGAGCCGCCATAGGCCAGATTGCGCAGCGACGGTAGCTCGTGGCCGCCTTGCTCTAGTACCCGGACGATGCGGTCGAGCATCGTGGGCACCACGGTCGCGGTGGTGACGTGTTCGGCGTTGACCAGCCGCACCCAGTCCTCGGCGTCGAAGTCGGGAAGGTAGACCATCTTGCGGCCGGCGTAGAGGTTCGACAGCGCAGCGCCCACCCCGGCGACGTGGTAGGGCGGCACGCAGATCAGCGCGGCGTCGTCGGGCTCGGCCGAGTCGAATTCCACGGTGCCGGTGATGTAGCTGGTCAAGTTGTTGTGAGACAGCTCGACCGCCTTGGGCTGCGAGGTGGTCCCCGACGTGAACAACACGATCGCAACCGCATCGGGGTCGGGAAACTCCGCGGCCGGCGCGGCGGTGCCGGCGGCACTCAGGAATTCGTCGGACAGCAGCGTTTGCCGGCCGGCATCGCCCACCATCTCGCGGTAACGGCTGTCGACGATCACGAGCGGTTCGGGCAGCCGCCGGATCAGCGTTTGGATACCTTCGGCAGACAACCGGTAGTTGATCGGGGTGAACGCCAGCCCGGCACGTGCCGAGGCGAAGATCAGCAACGGCAGCATCGCGCCACCGGTGCCGACATAGGCCACATGCTGGGCATTCGATTCGGCGATGACGCCCGCGCCGCCGTCGGCGAGGTCGCTCAATTGCTGGGCGGTCAACCGGACGTCGCCGCAGACCACGGCCGTTCGGTCGGGGTTGCTCGACACAGCCATCTCGAGAAGTAACGAAATGCTCATCCTCGAATCCTTCTGGGCTGCAACCCTTTTCGAATTCGGTCATCGGGTAGGACGTGACACTGACGCCCAAAACTGTATTGTAGACCACCTAACCGATATGCCCTTCGGGGTGCTGCGCCCGCGAAGCGGTGCGCCGCCGGGCGGGAACTGGACAAGCAGCCGAGCCGAGCTCCGTACGACGTCTACGTGCTTGGCTTCCACGCTGAGATTCGTGGGATCCAGCGCGGCACATTGCGGCGATACTCCAGGTATTCGCTGCCGTAGCGCTCGGCGAGATGCGGCTCTTCCCAGAACCGGATGGCGGTCGCCTGAAACACCAGAAACGTCGCAAACCACGCCAGCGGCCAAGCCGAGGCGGCGATGGCTGCCTCACCGAGCAGAATGCACAGCACACCGGTGATCATTGGGTTACGCACATGCCGATAGGGACCACGCACGACGAGGTGCACCGGCTCGCCCATCACTTCGCCGAGACCAAGCGTTCCCTCGCCGAAGCGGTCGAACAGCACCACCGTCCAGATCAGCAGCCCCAACCCCACGGCGATCAGTAGGCCGCCGAGCGTCACGAGGACAACGTTCCACAGGGCCCCGAGATCCGGCGCCCGCACGTCGGCCCAGGGCGTGATCAGCGCCGGAATCACCAGCGTCACCGTCACCGGGAAAAGCAGAACCGACATCAAATGCCGCCACCACAGCCGCCGTTCTTGCGTGTCCGCCACCATTGCCAGACCTCCATTTCGATACTTCAACCACCGTTGAACAATGAGGGTACGCTCGCTTCGGCTAAAGATCAACACTTGTTGAAGTAAGCTGCCAGGCATGTCGGAGGCCCCTCGCGCGGGCCGGTGGCGGACCGGTCAACAGAACAAGCAGCGCATCATCGACGCTGCGCGGGACCGTTTCATGCGCGAGGGCTACGAGCAGGCGACCGTCCGGGCCATCGCCGCCGACGCCGGCGTCGATGTCGCGATGGTCTACTACTTCTTCGGCAACAAGGAGGGACTGTTCACCGCATCGGCGCTGACCGGCCCCGAACACCCACTGCACCAGTTGGCGTCGCTGCTCGACGAGGGCACCGAGCAGATCGGCGGGCGGCTGGTGCGCCGCTTCCTCGAGCACTGGGACGACGGCGGCGTCTACGAGCCGTTCCTGACGTTGTGGCGATCGGCAGCGATTCAGCCGCGGGCCCGCCAGGTGCTGCACGACGCGATGGCCGGCCCGATCGCCGAGCGGGTGGCGGCCGAATTCAGGGTGGCCGATGCCGAACTGCGCGTCGAGCTGGTTGCCAGCCACCTGGCCGGGCTGGCGTTCGCGCGTTACCAGCTTCGCATCGAGCCGATCGCCTCCAGCTCTGTCGAGGAGTTGGTTGCCTGGGTGGGGCCGACGGTGCAGCGCTATCTCACCGATCCGAACCCGCGCTAGCTGTCCAACACCTCGGCCACCCGCGCCTCGATACCACCCAGACCGGACAGGTCGATCCCGAACGTGTCGGTCAGCGCGTCGAGGACTTGCTCGGCGGTATCGAATCGGGTCCGCTCGGTCCCGCCATGGGAATGCATGGCGAGGTTGCGCCCCCGAAGATTCCACCGCGCATCGTCGGTGACCAGCGCAGCGGTGAGCCCGGTGACGAACGGCGACCCGGGATACGTTGAGGTATACCAACTTCCGACCTGGAGGTCGATCAGCGGGCGTGGCTCGGTGGCGAAGGTATACAGCGGCTGCCAAACATCGCGCACCAACGCCTCCAACACATAACCCCGGCCGTAAGTCTGCAGCCGGTACGGCTCGTGTCGGGTCTGCTGAGTTGTCCCGGCTTCCAACCGGATTGGCGACGACAGGGTTTGCCCGCCGAAGCCGACGTCCACCAGAAACACGTTGTCGACACCGGGGATGCGCACAGCAAGCGCCTGATGGTTCTCGGCCGTCGGCGGCCCAGCCAAGCCGTGGGGGCTCATCCACACCACCCGCGCCACCAGCGCATCGACACTAAAGCCTAGGGCCTCCAACGCATATCGCATCAGGTTGTTGTGCTCGTAGCAGTAGCCACCGCGACGGCGGCGCACCAGCTTGTCGGCCAGCACGCTCGGGCCCAAATCGACGACGGGGATACCGAGCAACGGGTCGAGATTCTCGAAGGCGATACTGCGCCCGTGGGCGGCCACCAGCTCGGTCAATGTCTCCAGCGTGGCATCCGCCGGTCCCGAATAGCCGATGCGGGTGAAATACGCCGCGAGCCTCATCGGCGGCGACCCGCTGCGCCCGGCTTC
>NZ_DASRBZ010000338.1:0-2080 GCF_035653355.1 Mycobacterium sp.
GACAAGACCTACGTGGTGGATGGACCTAAGGGGCTCAAGGTCAGCCTCATTATTTGTGACGACGGAAATTACCCGGAAATTTGGCGAGACTGCGCGATGAAAGGCGCCGAACTTATCGTGCGTTGCCAGGGCTATATGTACCCGGCCAAGGATCAGCAGATCATCGTCGCCAAGGCGATGGCCTGGATGAACAACTGCTACGTCGCGGTTGCCAATGCAGCCGGGTTCGATGGCGTCTACTCCTACTTCGGCCATTCGTCGATCATCGGGTTCGACGGCCGCACGCTGGGCGAAACCGGCGAAGAAGAGTACGGGATTCAGTACGCCGAGCTGTCGGTTTCGTTGATCCGCGACGCGCGCGCCAACTGGCAGTCACAAAACCAAATGTTCAAGCTGCTGCACCGCGGTTACACCGGTGTGCTGGCCTCCGGAGACGGGGATAAAGGTGTGGCGGAGTGCCCCTTCGACTTCTACCGCACCTGGGTCACCGACCCGGCAGCCGCCCAGCGGCAAGTGGAATCTTTCACCCGCCCAACGATCGGCACCGCGGAAAGTCCCATACCGGGTCTGCCGAATCAAAAATCGAACGGTGCAACCGGCGACGTTGACGGCGGTCGCCTCCCCGACGAGCCGTCCGATCGGCAGGCCGACCAACCGTCACCGGCTCGCACCTGAGCCGGAGCGACCGAGGGATTGGTTTGCAGGTCGCACGACACACCGAAAAGGAAAATTATGAGCGATTCCACCGGGCAAATTATGAGCGATTCCACCGGGCGGTCAAACACCCCCTAGTCCTCCTAATCAGGCCGAGGTCGATGAGCAGCATGAGGACCATTCAGCCACCCTTGGAAAGAGCTCCGACGATCCGCCCGACATGACCGACCCGAAGCAATGGCAGGACGCCCGAAAGACGGCGGCGGCGCCTGATTTAAGGCGTTGTTAACTGAGCAACGGCCGGGAAGTGTAAGCCCTGCCAGACCCAACTTAGAGAGAAGAATTGAGGCATGGCTACTGACAAGCATGAACATGAACATGGCCATGATCATGACCACGACGATCAGGCCCGCATAGAGGCGTTGCGCACCGAGGGCGTCCATCGCGCAGGTGAGCACGAGGGCCCGTTCTCGCTGCACGTTCTCGGCCTGGGTGGCACCGGGGCGGCAGTCATCACGACGTTGCTGCGCGAACGTCCCGAGGGTTTTCTCGTCGACCCCACTACCCGCTTTTCAGCATTGGCAGTGGACATCGGTGACGAGGACTTGAGTCAAGTCCGTGCAGCGGCGGAAGGTCTGCCAGCCGAACGCAGCTACGTCCAGACTGTTGCATTGCCCATCCCCACCGGCGATGAGCTGCGGACCAGTCTCAACCGTTACCGCGAATTCTTAAAAATGGAGTTCCCCCGGTATTACTGGAACCCCAATTACGAGCCGTGGCTACCCGCAGACGTGGAGCTGCCCGGCCCGGGTGAACACTTCCCCCGGGCACTCGCCAAAGCGGTGTATGGCTCGGAGTATTACCAGAACCGCGAGATCACCAGGGCGCTGGATGCGTTCGCCGACAGTGTGTTGACCAGCCAAGCCACCCCACTGGTCGTAGTGGTCTTCAGTCTGGCAGGCGGGGTTGGCAGCGGCATCGTCGTCGAGATCGCCCGGCACCTGTCGACCATCAAGCTCGGGCGCCGACCGTGGGTGATCGGCGTTGGCGTGCTGCCCTGCGCGGGTGACCCCCCGGAAGTCTTCGACGGGTCGCTCTTCCCGGTGATCAATGAGTTGGACTGCATGATCGACACCGAGAAGAACAAGGGTGTCATGGCGGTTTGGGGTGACCTGTACAAAAACCCGTTCACTGGCGGATTCTTCGCCGTGCCGCAGGACGATGCGTTCGCGATGAAAGGCAACCTCGCCGATACGCATGCGTATGTGGATTCTGGAATCGCGGCCTTCCTGGCCCGCGACGACTCGGTCCACCTGTACGAAACGCTCAAGGCGCTGAACTGGCTGTCGGTGCCGGCGGATGCCTGGCACCCGGCGATCCGTGGCGAGCCGAACGCCCGCTGGATCAACGTACTGGCGACCCGTGA
>NZ_DASRBZ010000339.1:0-7877 GCF_035653355.1 Mycobacterium sp.
TGGCCCGCACCTTCGACCGCATCGTCGGGCTGCTGACTGAGCGCGGCTTCATCCACGTTGCCGACGGTGAACCACAGATCACCGACGACGGGCGGCTGCTGGCCCGCATCTACAGCGAAAGTGACCTGTTGGTCGCCGAATGCCTGCGCACCGGCGTATGGAGCGGGCTGCGGGCCCCTGAGCTGGCGGCGGTGCTGTCGGCGGTGCTCTACGAGTCACGCGGCAACGACGGCCCGGGCCCGCCAGCCGGCGCCGAAGTCCCCACCGCGCCGTTACGCCGTGCGCTGTCTCGCACCCGCCGGCTATCGGAGGACTTACGCGCTGACGAACAGCGGCACCGGATCAGCTTGAGCCGCGAACCCGACGAGGGCTTCGTCACAGCCATCTACCGCTGGGCCAGCACCGGGAACCTGACCGCAGCGCTGTTCGCCGCCGACGAGTCGGGTGCGGGGGTGTCGGCGGGGGATTTCGTGCGGTGGTGCCGACAGGTGCTCGACCTGCTGGACCAGGTGCGCAAGGCCGCCCGCGAACCCGCGTTGCGGGCCACCGCCCAGCGCGCGATCGACGACGTCCGGCGCGGCGTCGTCGCAGTTGACGCGGGGTAGGCTGACGCCGAGCTACGGTTACAACCGGTGAAGCAGGACCAGGACTGAGAGGACCTAACACACGATGAGCGGACCGCAGGGATCCGACCCCACCCAGCCGTGGCAGCCGCCCGGCCAGGGGGAGAACCAGCAATCGACGGGCGGTGACCAGCCGACTGCGCAGGCCTCGTCGCCGTGGCAGCAACCCTCCGGGGAACAGTCGACTTGGCAACCGCCGGCGTACACGTCCTCGGAGTACCCGCAGTACCAGCAACCGACTGGCCAGGGCTACCCGCCATACCAGCAGACCATGCCCGGCTACCCGCAGGCTGAGCAATACGGCCAGCCGACCCAGTACGGCCAACCCGGCCAGTACGGGCAGCCGGGCCAGCCGGGCCAGTATGGGCAGCCGGGGCAATACGGCCAGCCGGGTCAGTATCCGCAGCAGCCGGGGCAGTACGGGCAGCCGGGCCAGTTCGGCCCACCTGGCCAGTACGGTCAACCGGGTCAGTATCCGGGCCAATACGGTCAATTCCCCGGCCAGTATGGCCCGCCGGGCGAACAGCGCCCGAAGCGCTCCACTGCGGTAATCGGCACTGTCATCGGGGTGTTCGCCGCGATCGTGGTCGCGGTCGTGCTGATACTCGGCTTCTGGGCGCCCGGATTCTTCGTCACCACCAAGCTGGACATCAACAAGGCGCAAGCCGGAGTGCAGCAGATTCTCAGCGACGAGACCAACGGTTACGGCGCCAAGAACGTCAAAGACGTCAAGTGCAACAACGGCCAAAACCCGACCGTCAAAAAGGGCGCCAGCTTCGACTGCGACGTCAGCATCGACGGCACCAAGCGTCAGGTGACGGTGACCTTCCAGGACAACAAAGGCACGTACGAGGTCGGGCGCCCCAAGTAAGTCTTAGGGCAGTGAGTCCAACGCCTTTTGCAGCCGGGCGATCGGCGACCCGACCCCCAGCCGGGTCGCCATTTCCGCGGTGCGCCGAGGATGGGCGGCTGCCAGCGGCAGGGCATCGGTCCGCGTCGACAACTTGACGGGCGCATCGGTGGCCACCCGCACCACCGGGCCGGCGGCCTCGATGTAGTCCGCGGCCTTGCGAAGCTTTGCCCGAACACCTTTGGGCACCGACGATTTCGGGTCCTCGGCGGCGGTCAGGATCGCGGCCAGCGAGCCGTGTTGAGCCAACAACGTCGCGGCGGTCTTCTCACCGATGCCCGGCACGCCGGGAAGCCCGTCGGACGGGTCGCCGCGCAGCAGAGCCAGTTCGGCGTAGGCGGCGCCGGCCCGATCGGCGGGCAACCCGTAGCGTTCGGCCACCTCACGTGGACCCAGCAGCGTCGCCTTGGTCAACCCACGCGCCAGGTAGAGCACTCGGACCGGCACCGGATCGTCGGCGACGACCTGCAGCAGGTCGCGATCCCCGCTGACAACGACGACCGGGTCCCGGTGTTCCCGGGCCGCCAGTGTGCCGATGACGTCGTCGGCTTCGAAGCCCGGGGCACCGCCGGTGCAGATGCCAAACGCGTCGAGGATCTCCTCGATCATTTCCACTTGCGGGGTCAGCTCGTCGGGCACGTCCTCGACATCTTGGCCTTTCGGGTTTTCCTGTTCCACGCGGTGCGCCTTGTACGACGGGATGGCGTCCACCCGAAACTGCGGACGCCAGTCCAGATCCAGACACACCACCAACCGGCCCGGCCGCTGCTGGTTGATCACCACCGCCATCGCGTCCAGGAAGCCGCGCACCGCGTTCACCGGGCGCCCGTCAGGCGAGGTGATCGAGGACGGCACCCCGTAGAACGCTCGAAACCACATGCTGGCGCCGTCGAGCAGCAACAGGGGTGCGGGCATGCAGGTCACGTTAGCCTGAGGTCATGGGTTCGCGCCGATTCGACGCCGACATCTATGCCCGCCGGCTCTCCGCGGCGACGGCGGCGGCAGCCAAGGCTGGACTGGCCGGGCTGGTCATCACCCCTGGCTACGACCTGCAGTATCTGATCGGTTCACGGGCACAGACTTTCGAGCGGCTCACCGCGCTGGTGCTGCCGGCCTCCGGTGATCCCAGCGTGGTCGTGCCGCGGCTGGAGCTGGCCTCGCTCAAGGAATCTGCCGTGCCGGAACTGGGCCTGCCAGTGCGGGACTGGGTCGACGGCGAAAACCCCTACCGGGTGGTGGCCGACGCGCTGGGAGGAGCCAAAGCAGCAGTCGCCGAATCCATGCCCGCACTGCACCTGTTGCCACTCGCCGACGTCCTGGGCGTGACGCCGGTGTTGGCCACCGGTGTGCTGCGTGACTTGCGGATGGTCAAAGATGCGGCCGAGGTCGACATGCTACGCACGGCCGGGGAGGCCATCGACCGGGTACATGCTCGGGTGCCGGGGTTTCTGGCACCGGGGCGAACCGAAGCCCAGGTTGCCGCCGACATCGCGGAAGCAATTGTCGCCGAAGGCCATTCGGAGGTGGCGTTCATCATCGTCGGATCTGGTCCGCACAGCGCCGATCCGCACCACGAGTGCTCGGATCGCGAACTGCAGGCCGGTGACATCGTCGTCGTCGATATCGGTGGCGCCTGCGGGCCCGGCTACCACTCGGACTCGACGCGCACCTACAGCATCGGTGAACCGAATCCTGAAGTAGCCCAACAGTATTCAGTACTGCAACGCGCTCAGCGCACCGCTGTCCAGGCGGTGCGTCCGGGCGTGACCGCCGAGCAGGTGGACACCGCCGCCCGCGAGGTGCTGGCAGACGCGGACCTAAGCGAGTATTTCGTGCACCGCACCGGGCACGGCATCGGTTTGGCGGTACACGAAGAGCCCTACATCGTCGCCGGCAACCAGCTGCCGCTGGCCGCGGGCATGGCGTTTTCCGTCGAGCCCGGCATCTACTTCCCGGGCCGCTGGGGTGCGCGCATCGAAGACATCGTCGTCGTCACCGAGGATGGCGCGATGGCCGTCAACAACCGGCCACACGAGCTGATCGTCGTTCCCGTCTGATCGCCGGGTAGTCGATGGCGGCGACCCGCTGCGCCCGGCTCCGCCGAGCTTGCGATCCCGGGTAGTCGATGGCGGCGACCCGCTGCGCCCGGCTCCGCCGAGCTTGCGATCGCCGCTACGTTGGCGGTGTGTCGCTGTTGAACCTCACGCTGCTGCCACTTCGCATCGCACGTCATGTCGCCCAGGCCGTAGCTCACACCGTCACACCCACGCCTGCACCGCCCGCTGACCTGATTGTGGTCGACGGCATGCCCGAAGGTGTGCCGCCCGCGGCGCTGCGGGCGGAGCCGTCGCTGCCGAAGCCCGCCGAATGGCCGTTTGGCGAAGAGTTTCCGCGCACCTGCGGCACTGGCCGCATGGCCGGCGGTGCGCTGTTCTGGACGGATTTCCTCTATGACGATCACGGGGCCACCGGCTTGCCAATCGGTGATCTGAAGATCCAGGCGCCGCCGCGCGGCACCTACGTCTACCCGCAGGGGCCCGCGGCCGGTAACGGCGCCGACATCTTCCGGGTCGCGATCGGCCTGACCGACACCGACACCTGGTGGCGCATCGACTGGAACACGCTGGTGGAGCCGTCGGTGCCGATCGCGCTGTTCACCTTCGACACCGACGCAGCGAAGGCGGCTTCCGAGGCCTGGCCGGCCGGCGCAGGCATTCGCTCCGCGGGCATCGACTTGGCACTGTTGGTCTCCGGCAACGGCGCACGGCTCATCGACCTCACCACTCAAGCGACGACACCGGTCGAGCACAGCGTCGACATGCCATCGCGGTCGTTTCTGGCGCGGGTCCCGCGATCGGTCGTGGAACCCGTTGGCACCTGGACGGTTCGCCTGGCCGCCGGTTTGGCCAACGCGGCGGGCGACGGCTTCGCCGACGTCCCCGCCGAGCGGGGCGCGTTGCCAGGTCAACCCAACGTCTACAACATCACCTTCCGCACCAGCGAACAGGAGCCGCCCCACCTGAACTTCTGGTCGGACAAAGCCCAAGCTGCGGCGCTGACCGACGGCGACGTGTCGCAGTTTTCGGTCGCCGTCGCATGGGACCAGCTGGCGGCCCGCACGACCACCCCCGAGCCCGTCCTCACCGGCGCCTCCACCCGCTGGTACGTGTCCTCGGTCGAGCTGGGCCAAGGCCTCGCCGACACCGATATCCGCAGCGTGCTGAGCACCAAGCCGCTTTTCCTCGGGCGGGTCCAGCCCTACTCGATCTGCCTGCCGGCGACTTACGCGCCCGGCCGCAAGCTGCCGCTGACCCTGCTGCTGCACTCGCTTTCCCTCGGGCAAAGCCAATTTGCCGCGATCGACCCCCGGCTGCTGCACGAAGTGTGCGACGGCCGCGACTCCGTAGTGGTCACGCCGCTGGCTCGCGGCCCGTCCTGCTGGTATTTCGACGAGGGCGAACTCGACGTGTGGGAGGTGTGGGCGCGGGTGGCCGAACAGCTGGGCGCCGACCCTAACCGCACAGTGATCGCCGGCTACTCGATGGGCGGCTACGGCGCCTACAAGCTGGGGCTGGCTTACCCGGAAGTGTTCGCGCAGGCGGTCGTGCTCGCCGGCCCGCCCACGTGCGGGGTGCTTCTGCTGCCCGACATTGACATTCCCGCGGATCTGGACCCGGCATCGCACTGTGCCCGCGAGGGCGATACGTGGCGGCTGCTGGTGAACGCCCGCTGGCTTCCCTTCATCATCGCCCACGGCCTGCTCGACGAACTGGTGCCGTTCGCGTCGGCCGCCGAGCAGGCGCTCGAACTCGATCGGCTCGGCTACCGGTATCGGTTCACCGTCTACCCGCTGGAAGACCACATCGCGTTTGTGTTTCAGGACAAGTTCGACGACGCGGTCTCCCACATGGGCACGGGCCGGCGCCAATCCGACCCCGGCCACATCACGTTTGCGTGGTATCCACAGCTGGTACGCCCAGACCTGGGAATCGGGCCCCACCAGGTGTGGTGGCTCTCGCAGCTGACAGCCGACCCGCAAGTGGCGGCCACCCGCGGGGCAATCGCCGAAGTCGACGCACGCTCTTATGCCCGGCCGGACCCCGCGCATACCACCCGGCGACACCGCGGCTTCATCTTGCACTTCGACCCCACGCCCGGGCTGTACTCGGAGCTGACGTGGCTGCCCGGCGCACCCGCCGCGCCGCTGCCGTATCTGACCCTGCGTCTCACCGGTGTTGCCAGCCTGACCGTGGACGTAGCCCGAGCCGGGTTGGCGTCGCTGCCGTCGTCGACGATCGCGGTGGCAACCGACACCGCCAGCCAAATCACCCTGGCCGCCCTGCCAGCGGATGCCACTGTGCAGCTCGACGGTAAGCCGACCAGTGCCGTCGTGGCGGTGCCAGTGGGCCGGCATCAAATCACAGTGACCGTCTCCGATGCGCCGCGGCCTGCGCGGCTACGCTGATGCGATGATCGATCAAGACCGCGCAGCCGCCCGCCGTGACATCACCGACGCCTTGATCAAGGCGCTCGAACGCCGCCATGAGGTGTTGGACGCCATCGTGGACGCTGATGATCGACCCGCTGCGGTCGACGCGATCGTCGCCTTGCTCGGCACCTCCCGCCTCGGCGGCGAAGCGGTGATGTCGATGGCGTTTGACCAACTCACCAAGGACGCGCGGCGCCAGATCGCCGCCGAGCTCGACGACCTCAACAGCCAACTGAGTTTCACCCTCAACGAGCGGCCGGCCAGCGCGGGCGACACCCTGGAGCTGCGGCCGTTCGCCGGCGAGTCCGACCGCGACATCTTCGCCGCGCGGACCGCGAACATCGGGGCCTCGGGCGACGGATCCGGTGGGCCCGCCGGTGGTCTCGACGACGAGATCCGCTCGGCAATGGCACGGATCGACGCCGAAGAGGCCGCCTGGTTCGTCGCCGTCGACGGAACGCAGAAGGTCGGAATGGTCTTCGGCGAGCTGGCCGGCGGCGAGGTTCACGTCCGGATCTGGATCCATCCCGATTACCGACACCGCGGGTACGGCACCGCTGCGCTGGCTAAGTCGCGACCCGAAATGGCGCGCTATTTCCCCGCGGTACCGCTGGTGATCCGAGCGCCCGGCGCCACGCCCGTCTAACGCTCGCTAGGTATCGGCGCGCAGCCGAACCATCCGCGTCGTGCTGCTCTCGTCGAGCTCCACCAATTCACTGCGCGACCGCAGGAAGTCACTGAACGAGCGGAAACCCAGCGACTTTTCGCTAAACGACGGGTCCATCCGCTTCATTTGCGCCTTCACCGCAGAATTGTGCAGCCACTCCGCGTCGTCTTTTTCGTGACCCATCCGCAAAGCGCGCTCCAGTAACCCGGTAGCCGCGGCCTGTGGGTCAGGCGGCGGCGGCTCCTCGTCAGGCTCTTGTGCTGCCTTGGTGCGACGCGGACGTCGTGTCGGCGTCCCACCGTCTTTGGCCGATTCGGGAACGGGAACGCCCGGCAACGCGTCGTAGGTGACGAACTCGTCGCATGCGGCAGTCAGCGACCGGCTGGTCGAACCGGCTACACCAATCCCGACCACATAGCGGCCCAGCCGCTTACAGCGCTGGGCAAGCGCAATGTAGTCGGAGTCGCCCGCCACGATCACGACGTGGGTCAGGTCGGGCAACCGGAACATGTCTTCGACAGCATCCACCGCGAGCCGGATATCCGCGCCGTTTTTGCCGTACGCTGCCGCCGGAAACAGCTGCACCAAATCGACTGCGCGACCGACCAATTGGCCGCGATAGCTCGCGTTGACGTCAGCAGACCAGTCGGCATAGGCCTTGGTGAGCACTAGAGTTCCAAACGAGGAGGCGAAATCAATGATGGCTCCGACATCGACGGTCGCCTTCGCCAGCCGTTCGGGCTCCTTGTCGAATCCGCGCCCCTTGTCCCGCTGGAACGAGTTGCGGCCGTGAACCTGGTCATACCGCGACATCACGATGTTGTCGAAGTCGAGATAGACCGCGACGCGCGTCGCAGCAGGTTCCGTCATGGTCTAAGTCTGGCTCAGCGATCCCAGCTCGTAACGACTTTTCCGCCGGCAAGAGCTGGTCTGTGGCTCAGCCCTCGGTCCGCTCCAGCAGGTCGGCGGATCCCAGCACCCGCTCCACCTGCACCTCGATGACCACCCGTCGCGGGTTGGGCCGTGGGGTGCGGTACCGCTGGGCGTAGCGGAGCTCGGCGTCACGTACCGCGTCGATATCGCTGTTGACACTGGCCCGGCCCTCCAGTGACAGCCAGCGGGCGCCGTCGACCTGGCTGAGCACGGCGACCCCGCCGCGCTCGGCGTTGACCGCCTTCTGCGAACCGC